>JAJRTI010000869.1 GCA_024278415.1 Planctomycetota bacterium
ATCATGGTTGGCGAGCACGATTGGTACCTCGACATGGGGGCGAAGTGGCAAGAACTCTATGGCAAGCCCACATACTCGTGGGACCATAAGGGCGTGCATTTCGTCGTGCTCATGAGCGTGGTCGAGAAGGACTTCTGGACCCCGCTCGGCATGACGCCCATGCAACGCATGACCACCGTGGCCGGCCTTGACAATGGCGTGCAGAGCCCGTTCACGGTCGGCGAGGAGCAACGCGAGTGGCTGAAAAAGGATCTGGCTAAACTCCCCAACAACGCCCCCCTGATCGTCTTTTCCCACTCGCCGCTCTACAAGCTCTACAAGAACTGGAACTTCTGGACCGACGACGCGGAGGAAGTGCAAGCTATCCTGAATCGTTTCGACAACGTGGTCGTCATCCACGGCCACACGCACCAGATCCTGACCAACCGTATCGGCAACATCCACTTCCACGGCTTGCTGTCGACCGCGTGGCCGTGGCCGTACGCGCCTGAGGGCATGCCGGAGCTGACGATCGAGATGAGCCGGCCCGATCCCTTCAACCCCAACGATGGCTGTGGCGACGGCGAGGTGCTGGTGCATGCCGATGGCTTGGTCGACAAGGTCTACAACCTGTGGAACCGCAACCCCATCACCGTGGCCAAGGGCTATACCGCGAGCTGGGGCAAGAAGTGCGTGCCCCCCAAGCCGAACCGTCCTAGTTACTAGATTCCACCAACCAACGGAGCCAGCGAAGGAGACCGTTATGTCCTCATACACCCGCATGGTCTGCGCCGTTGCTGCCTGTGTGGCTGCTGTCGGCATCATCGCCGGATGCGCTGAAGCTTTCAGGGCGCCCGAAACCATCGCCGCGGCTAACGCCAAGAGAGACGCCGAAATCGACGCCAAGGCCCGCGCCATGGCGGAGTCGAACCTCGCCCAATGGAAGCGCAAAAACCCCGAACTCGCACGCTCGTGGATCGACGTGGAGAAGGCGAGCCACAAGATCAAGCCGCCGGCCGACAACTCGTATATCCTCGAGGGAGGGCAAGGCAAGGGGCACTCGTACGGCAACTACACCGAACGCGATCTGGTGATCTGGGATCGCTAGGTGGAGAAGCTCGTCGTCGAGGGCTCCCGTGTCTTCCACAGCGCCGCGCGCTTGGGCGGCACGATCGGCGTGTCGTGCGACATGTGCCACCCCGACGCTGCGAACACACACCCCGAGACGTACCCCAAGTTCCAACCCCAGCTCGGCCGCGTCGTGCTCTTGCGCGATATGATCAACTGGTGCATCTAAAACCCCGTGCGGGGCAAGGCGCTGGCGCCAAACGATCCGAAGATGAGGGCGGTCGAAGCCTATATCATGGCACAGCGTAAAGGGGTCAAGATGGAATACGGGAAACACTAGGGAGCGGAGGGGCCTCTGCTCTTTACCCACATCTCCGGCCTTCGAGGGAGTCCATGCCGCACAGGCGCTAGGACCCCAACGGGGCCCCGTATGATCGCCCAGGGTTGCGGCCGCAGGCCGCTACCCTGGGAACAGGGTGCCGAGGCCTATCGTTTTCTCCCTCCCTCCGCCTTCCCGATCCCGCAGCTTCGGGACCGGGAAGACGGAGGGAAGGAGTGGAAGTTCCGCCCACGAGACTGTGGCCATGCCGGTGCGCGGCCGGGGGTTTGCTTGGAGATGATGGTCCGTAGTATCATCTCGCCTACGTGTGCGAGCGAGCGTTCGGTTTCGGCCGCGTAGGAGGATGGCATGGCCAGTCCGGAACGTCACCCCAAGCTGCATCGGCGATACTCCCCCAACCTTGTCGTGGGGTCGCCTCCGGGCACCTTGGCTCAAACGGCTGTTGGGACCCAGTCCGTGGTGCAGCTTACGGCCTACGGTCCGGACGAACTGATAGAGCGGGAGGTCGAAGACATCGGGGAGGTCGGTGAGTGCGTCGGCCAATGGCCCGTCACATGGGTCAATGTGGCGGGCCTCGGCGACCTCGACGTGTTGGCCCAACTGGCCGAGGTGTTCGGCCTCCACCGCCTGGCGCTTGAGGATGTGACGAGCGTGCGCCAACGGCCTAAGGTCGAGGAATACGAGGGCGGACTGTTCATCGTCGCTCGCATGCTGTCCATGGGCGAGTGGCTGAAGAACGAACAGTTCAGCATGTTCCTGGGCGAGGGATTCGTGCTGACGTTCCAAGAGACGCGGGGGGATTGCTTCGACGCGATGCGGGAACGCCTGCGGGCGGACAAAGGCCGCGTGCGCGGCGCGGGCGCGGACTACCTCGCGTACGCGCTCCTGGATGCGCTCGTGGACTCGTACTTCCCCCTAGTGGAGGCCATTGGCGACCGCCTCGACGAACTGGAAGATGCAATCTTGGAGAAGGCGGACATGGCGGCCGCGTCGGGGCTGCACTCGCGCAAGCGCATGCTGCGGCAGTTCCGGCGCGCGGCATGGCCGCTGCGCGAGGCGATCAACATCTTGCTCCATGATGAGTGCCCCCTCATCACCAAGGAGACGCGCGTGTACATGCGCGACTGCTACGACCACTGCGTGCAGGCGCTCGACCTGGTTGAGATGTACCGCGAGTTGGCGTCGGATCTGATGAACCTGCATCTCACGGTGGTGAGCAACCGCATGAATGAGATCATGAAGGTGCTCACCATCATCGCAACGATCTTCATCCCCCTCTCGTTCATCGCGGGCGTGTACGGCATGAACTTCGTGGGGATGCCGGAGTTGAAGTGGCGTTGGGGTTATCCACTGTGCCTGGCCGTCATGGCCACGGCCGCGAGTGGTATGCTCCTGTATTTCCGGCGCAAGGGCTGGCTGGGCGGGCAGAGCGTCAAGGCCGCGGACGCCCAAGGGAGCCTTGATGCTGAAGAACAGTAGATTCCTATCGTGGACTCGACGATGGCCCGTGGGGCTCCTGCTGCTCGCATGGAGTGTGCCCGCGGCGCTCGGCGCGCAGGAGTCCGCCGCAGCCACGGAGCCAGCGCTGTCGGCGGAGGGCATCCAGGCGCGCATCCAGGAGGTCGAAGCCAACAAGGATCTGAAGAAGGATCTGAAGAAG
>JAJRTI010000082.1 GCA_024278415.1 Planctomycetota bacterium
AGCAGGTACTCTTCGCCGTCCACGGTCACTTCCGTGCCGCCGTACGAGGTGAAGAGGACCACGTCGCCGACCTTGACCTGGAAGTCCGCGCGGGAGCCGTCGTCGAGCAGCTTGCCGTCGCCCAGGGCGATGACCTTGCCCTCTTTGGGCTTCTCCTTCGCGCTATCCGGCAGCACGATGCCGCCAGCCGTCTTTTCTTCGGCTTCGAGCCGCTTCACCAGAATCTTTTCACCAAGGGGCTTGACTGCCATGGTTCATGCTCTCCTTCAATCAACAGAAACCCTGAGGGCCGACTGAGGGCCCTCCGTTGAGTTGGATGTCATATCCGAAATCGCCGGGCGAACGTTTCGCCGGCGCATTACGCGGCTTCGGGACGTCACTCGTCCCACACGGGGTAATACTTGTCGAGGATCTGATCGACCACGTGGCGCATGATGCCGAAGTCGACCGGCTTGGGCACGTACGCGAACCCTCGCGCGCTCAGCGCCCTGAGCTTGTCCTCTTTCGACGCGGTGGACGACGTGAACACGCAGGGCACCACGACCTGCTTCTCGAGCGTGATGATGCGGAGCACTTCCACACCGCTGAAGTCCGGCAGGTGCATGTCAAGCACGAGGAAGTGGAGGAATGCGTCTCGTGCAATCTCCAGGGCCTCCTGGCCGCTCTGGGCGCGATAGGTGCGGTAGCCCTGGCGTTTGAAAAAATCGCACAGGGTATCGCTCGCATGCTCGTCGTGGTCGGTCACGAGCAGCGCGGGGTCTCCGACCCTATCGACTAGTGTTCCGGCCATCATGGCTCACACCTATCGGCTGGCGACGCAGGGACGCCGGACCGACTCCAGTGGAGCACGAGTGCAAAATGTGTGCCGCGTTGGCCACGGGGTCGAGGCGCGGATTGCCCGGCGTAAGCCAAGCCGGAGGGCTGCACGGCGAGCGGGAAGGGTGGCGCCTCGTCGGGACACAGAGACTTGTATCACAGCGACTTATGACCATGCTGACACGCGCGGACGCATGAACCCCACTGCTTTGCCGTAGTGCGCTTGATCGACAGAACGCCCACGCGCGCCGTGCTGCTGTCAAAATGACATCGCCGCCAGCGGCCTTGCTCCCTGCCACAATGGCAGGGCATGTCGGGGGACACGAGCCGATCCGTCTGGGGAGGCTTCCCGGTTAGTATTCCCGTCTCCCATCCTCCGGGGGCTTGCCGCCTCTATTGCAAACCTCCGCGAGACGTGGGCGCGTTCGCCACGTCGACCACTTCGCCATCGCTCGGCCAGATGGTGTTCGGGAAGATCTCCCGCGCGGCCGCGAGCCCGGCGGCGATATGCCCTTCTGTGCAGTGGACGAGTGCGAGCTGCTTCACCCCGGCAGCCTTCGCGATGCGCGCCGCGTCCGGCGCACCCGCGTGGCCTTGGGTCGGCACCGGATCCGGAGTGCTGGCGCCGCACGACGCTTCGTGGATCAGCAGATCGCACCCGCGCACGTGCTCCACCAGAGGCGGATGGTAGCCCGTGTCGCCGGTGAACGCGACCGTGGCGCCGGTCGCCTTGTCCGTGAACCGGTAGCACAGCCCTTGCGCCGCGTGCTTGGTCTGGCGCGTGTCGATGCGGAACGCCTCGGTCTCCAAGCTCTCGCCCGGCGACAGAGGGCGCACGTCTGGCGCGCAGGCCACCTCGGGGAAGCGCTCGACCTGGAGGAATCGCCGCGCCAACTCGACCACCTCTTCGATATTGTCCCGCGGCCCGACAATCTTGAACGGTTCTCGGTCCGGGCGGAGGCGTCCGCGCATGCCCAGATAGAACAGGATCTGCGGCAGGCCGATGTAGTGGTCGTGGTGGCAATGGGTGATAAAGAGCCATTCGAGATCGAGCGGCGTCAGGCCCACGTCCTGCATCCTCGCTGCCGCGCACCAGCCGGTGTCGACGAGGTATTTGCGGTTGATGATGAACGACGCGGTGTCGCGGCCGGTCTCGGGCACGACGCTGCTCGTGCCGAGGAAGGTGACGGTGGTGGGATTCATGGCGAATAGAACTCCTAACCAAAGAGAAGACGGTGCCCGCGCTTTATCCGCCAGGAACCGCGATAGAAAACGCGAGGCTGGAGCGGTGAAGCCCGCTCCGTATGCTCAACCCAGGGCTTGGGCCATGATTGTAACTCCATGCGGCTCGATTCGCGACTGCCTTGCGCGGAGCACGCCACGTCCGGCAAAGACGTTGTGCCCAAAAAAAGCGCACCCAGGAGAGGCCTCCCGGGTGCGCTTGGTGCGAGAACTGGCGGAATGCCGCTACTCGACGAACTCGACCTTCAAGTAGTGCGTCGAGCAAGAAATGCAGGGATCGTACGACCGCACGAGCATCTCCAGCAACAGCTCGATCTCTTCCTTCGGCTTGTCGAGCACTGTGGGCACAAGCGCTTCCATGTCGTATTGGATGTTGGCGTGGTTTTGGCCGGTGGGGATGATGCAGTTGGCCATGACGCACGTGCCCGTATCGTCGAACTCGTATTCGTGGAAGAGGATGCCTCGGGGCACCTCCACCGCGCCCACGCCGCGGCCGGCCTTCACCTTCACGTTCGGCTCTTCAGCCACGGGCCCCATCGCGACGAGGTCGTCGATCAGGCCCATGCTCACCGCTGTCGAGTCGACGGACTCGACGACCTGCGCGATGGAGTTCATGTACGGATTGTAGCATGGGGCAGAGAGGCCGAGGGCTTCGGCGACGGAGGCCGCGAGGTCGGTGAGCTTGTCGTGGTTCAGGTTGTAGCGCGCAAGCGCACCCACCGCGTACGACGCGCGGTTGTGTTTGGTGTACTTCGAGGTGGAGTGGGGCACGATGTACTCGTTGGTGATGCTGAGGTATTCGTGCTTGTCCACGCGGCCGGTGTCGGTCGAGCCGATGTCGCCCACGAGCAGCGCGTATTCGTCGTCGGCCACAAGGCCGACATACTCGGTCTCGCGCTCGAACTGCGGGATGTTGGGCGCCACGGACTGGAGCACGGGCACGAGCGACTTCCAGTCGTCCACGGACTCGGCGAGCCGGTCCTTGAATGCGAGCAGTTGGCCCGCGGTGGGCACCTTGGTGAAGCCGCCCACACAGGGGGTGATGGGATGGGTGGTGCGGCCGCCGACCATGTCGCATAGCTCGTTGGCGAGGCGGTGGAGCTTCACGACCGTGAGCACGGCTTCCTTGTGCGTCTCCACCATGGGGATGACGCTGCCCGCGCCTGCAAAATCAGGGAGGGCCAGGTACCCGGCGTGGAGGACGTGGCTCTGGAGGTTCTCGCCGTGCAGCAGCAGTTTGCGGAGCTTGAGCGTCTGCTCGGAGATCTCCACGCCGAGCGCGTCTTCAGTGGCTTGGAGGGACGCGAGGGTGTGGCCGATGGAGCAGATGCCGCAGATGCGGGAGGTGAGCCGGGACAGTTCCGTGTAGTCCCGCCCCCGGGCCATGGCCTCGAAGAACCGCGGCGCTTCCACGACCTCCCATTGGCACTTTTCGACTGCGCCATTCCGGACGTTCACCGTGATGTTGCCGTGCCCCTCCACACGCGTCACGTGGTGAACGTTGATGTCAAGGTTCACTTGGGTCATTGAGACACCTCCGAGTATCCGCAGAAGAATCGAAACTTCTTGAGTACTTCGTCCAAGGCCAGCCCGTGCTTCTGGAGGACTTCCTTCGCGGCGTTCACGTTGGGGTCAGGCACGAGGCCGCGGCAACCCTCGCAGGGCGCGTTGTTCGAGGGGCAGGGTGCGCCGCAGCCGGCGCGGGCCACCACGCCCAAACAGATTTCGCCCTTTTCGAACAGGCAGACGTTGCCCGCTTTCTTGCACTCGGCGCACACGGGATAGTCCGGGATGTCCGGCTCTTTGCCCATGAGCAGCGCCACGAGCACGTCTACCAGTTCCGCGCGGTTGGGCGGGCAGCCGCGCACGTAGTAGTCCACTGGCACGACCGCGTCGAGGCCGCGCGCGGGGTAGGTTTCGAACAGGGCGGCCTGGTCGCCGTACACGTACTGGCGGTAGTCGGCTTCGTCCTGGAAGTTCTTCAGGCACATGATGCCGCCGTTGTGTGCGCAGGCGCCCATGGCGATGAGGATCTTGGCGTTCTCGCGGATCTCCTTGAGCCGCGCCTCGTCGCATTGGCGGGTGATGCCGCCGTCGACGATGGCGATGTCGTAGTCGTCGCTATGTTCCTTCATGGCCTCGCGGAAGCTGACCACGTCGATGTGGTCGAGCAACTCAAGCAGGCTTTCCTCCAGGTTCACGATCTGGAGTTCGCAACCTTCGCATCCCGCGAAGTCGAAAACGGCAACGCGTGGTTTCATGCTTAGATTCCCTCCCGAAGTTGGTGGACCTGGTTGTAGGTAAACACAGGGCCTTCCTTGCACACGTAGACGTGGCGGATTTGGCAATGGCCGCACTTGCCGAGGCCGCACTTCATCCGGCGCTCGAGAGAGCAAAGGATGTCGTGGCCGTGCAAGCCCTTGGCCAGCGCCTCGAGCACGGCGAACTTGAACATGATGGGAGGCCCGACGATGACCGCGGTCGTGCGGTCGGGGTCGATCTGCACTTCGGGGAAGAGCGTGGTGATGAGTCCCACTCGGCCTGTCCACGAGTCGTCGCCCGTGTCCACCGTGACAAGGCAGTCCACGTCGGGCCGGGCCTGCCACTCCTTGAGGTCGTGCTTGAACAGCAGCAGGGCGGGCGACTTGGATCCGACAAGGATGGTGACCTTGCCGTAGTCTTGGCGATTGTCGATAACGTACTTGATAAACCCGCGCATGGGCGCGAGCCCGAGGCCGCCGGCGACAAAGAGCATGTCTTCGCCCTTGCCGACGCGCACGTCGAAGCCGTTGCCAAACGGCCCACGGATGCCGAGCGTATCGCCCACGCCGAGTTGGTGCATCGCGTGGGTCAGGCGGCCCACGTTGCGCACGCACATCTCGAAGCGGTTGCCCTCGGTGGGCGAGGAGCAGATGGAGATGGGCGCTTCGCCGATGCCCATGATGGAGCACTGGACGAACTGGCCGGGGTTGTACTGGAAGGGCTCGCCGTCGTCGAGCACGATGCGGAACCACTTCTCAGAGTCGGTGAATATCTCCGCCGCCACGATCTTGCCCACCCGTGGCAGATAGGGCGATTCGGGTGGTGCGCTGGCGGTGGTCACAGAGGTGTCGGTCATGTTACATGCTCCCTGTGAGTTGGGTGAAGATCTCACGGATGCTGATGTCGGCCACACAGGCGCGTTCGCAGCGGCCGCATCCGACGCAGCCGCTTTTGCCGTATTGCTCGCGCAGGAATTTGCCTTTGCGGTAGACCCGGTGGCGCAAGCGGTCTTCGGCTTCTGGCCGGAAGTTTTCGCCTCCGGCCACCTCCGCAAACGGCCGCAGCATGCAGCCGTCCCACGAGCGCTTGCGCTCGCCATCGGCCAGGCTGAGGTTCACCGCGTCCGTCATGTCGAAGCAGTAGCACGTGGGGCACACGAGGTTGCACGAGCCGCACGAAAAGCACCGCCGCGCGGTCGCCGGCCACACGAGGTTGTCGTACGCCTCGGACAAAATCTCCGGCATGTACCGCATGTCGACCGGAATGCGTTTGTGGAAGTTGGCTTGCTTTTTGTCCAGAAACTCCTGGTGCGCGGCGTAGTCCTCGCTCCCCGCGTCCACGGCCTGGGGGCAGTCCATGAGCAGCTCTTTCCCGCGCTCGGTGTCCACGTCAATGAAGTATTTGTCGCCTATGTCGCTAAGCAGGAGGTCGAAGCCGCTGTCGCAGTCGATGGAGCCCATGTCCTTGCAGAAGCTGTGCTCGTCGCAGGGCTGGACGCAGTCAAGCCCGATGATGAGCGTCTTGCGGCGCTTGTTCAGGTAGTTCGGGTCGGGGTTGTCGGACTCGAACACTTCGTCGAGCAGCCATGTGGCGTAGATGTCACACGGGTGCACGCCGAGCAGAATCATGGGCGCGGCGCGCACGAGGGGCTCGGCGCTCGCGGCCTCCTTGGTGGAAAACCGCAGCAGCGACTCCTCGGGAGGGAGGAAGTACTGCTTGGGCGACTGCACGGTGATCGGGTAGTCGAGCCGCAACTCGTCTACCGACGTGAGTTCCCCGAACTCGAAGAACTCCCGGCCTTTCCATTTCTCTTTCAGCTTGGGCCCGACCACTCGGCTTCGCTTGATGAGCGCCGCCACGAAGTCGTCGAACACGTCCTTGGCTACGACTTTTGGTAGCATGCCAGCTCCTTTCCGCTCTCTCGATTGAGCGCCAGGGGGACGGAGCGATGAATGGGAACATCGATGTTTTCAGCGATCCGTTACTGCTCGTTGCCTCCTCCCACGTCTACGATTGGCACGTGGAAGCGGAACGTCGTGCCGGCGCCGACTTGGCTTTCATACTCGATGTCGCCGCCGTACTGTTTCACAATCTCCAGGGCAATCGCCAGGCCCAGGCCTGTGCCCTGCGCCTCTATGGCCTTGGCGTTGCTGGCGCGAAAAAACTCCGTGAAGAGGTGCTCTTGTTCTTCTTTGGGGATGCCAATGCCGGTGTCTTTGACTTCGAACCACGCGTCATCGCCCTCGCGCCAGGTGCGCACGGCCACTCGGCCGCCGGCCGGGGTGTACTTCACCGCGTTCGACACGAGGTTCCCCACGGCATCTTGCGCTTTCTCAGCCGAAAGTGGCACCCGTACGGCGCCAAGCTTGGCATCAAGCGTCAGTTCGATATGCTTTTCCTGGGCGACGGGGGCTTGCAGCCTCACAACCGACTCGACGACTGCGTCGAGGTTGGCTGGGGGCTCCTTCGCCTCCTCCCGCACCAGGTCGCGATGGCGCGCGAGATCGAGCAACTCGCCGATCAGCTCCAGCATCGCGTCGGCGCGCGTGCGCGCGCGCAAGACCATGTCCAGCTCGCGTTCTCGGTCGTCCTTCAGGTAACCGTCGAGCACAAGCTTGAGGCAACTATCGATGGCGGCAAGGGGGCTGCGAAGCTGATGCGCCACGACGCGCATGAACTTCGACTGGCGCTCTTCGATCTCTTGGAGTCGACGATTCCGGTCGGCCAAGCTCCACACCAAGCGCTCCGTCCGCGCATGCGCCTCGCGGAGTTCGGCCTCGCGGGCGCGGAGGCGATGGGCGATGGACGACGTGAGGAACACGGCGATGAAGAGCGTGACACCGAGCGCCGCTACGTGCGCAAACACGTACAGACCGTTGCGGCACACCTCGCCCGGCAGCAGGCCCTTCAAGTGCACGTGCGCGCCGGGCCAGACGTACCCGACCAACGCCATGGTCATAAACAGCGCCAAGGCCAACATGGCTTGGCAGTAGCTGTCCTTGGCCGACAGCAAGATGCTCGCCAAGACCATGTGGAAGACAAAAAAGAGGCTGAAGGGGTTCTCGACTCCGCCCGAGAAGTGCAGCAGCAGTGTAAGCAGCACCAGGTCGGAGCCGATCTGCACGTTCGCGAACACCCGCGCCTTGCGAAGGCGCAGCGCATCGTCCTCGATGCGGTCCAGCCGGCGCGCCCAGTAATGGAAGCACGTGTTGCTGGCGAACAGCAGGCAGGCCAGCACGTACAGCGGCC
The DNA here is from genome assembly GCA_024278415.1 of Planctomycetota bacterium. The sequence continues at coordinate 7,570 of JAJRTI010000082.1, forward strand.
CGCCCGGCACCGGCAGACCCAGCGCGTGCCGGGCCACGAGAATCGTGGCGAACACGCCCGCGACCGCAAGCCAGCGGAGCTGGACGAACCAGGTGACTCGGGAGATGAGCACCTGCGCCGCGCTCGGCAAGGGCTCGACCGCCGCGCGCGGAGGCTCCGGCGCGGCGAGTTCGGCGCTGCTGGCGGAGACACTGTCGGCCGGGTCCTTCACGGGACGCTCCTGAAGCGGAGGGTGACGCGGGCCTGAGTGTAGCTGTCATGGGGTGGCTACGGCCGAGTGGCGGAGCTACGCCGGCTCCGTGTAGCTCTTCACTTTGGCAAGCAGGTCGTCGGGCGCAATAGGCTTCGCCACAAAATCGTCCACAGGCAAGTACTCCTCGTCCGTGTCCGGCGAGAGCGCCACGCCCAACTTCTGCTCGATAGCCGAGATCATGAGGATGGGCACGTCCTTGGTTTGGTCGTTGCCGCGAAGCTTGTAGCTCGTGTGGATGCCCTCGGTCGCGCTATCCATCATCACGTCCAAGATGATGAGGTCAGGCTTGACGTCCAGGGCCTTCTGGTAGCCGGCTTCGCCATTGGCCGCGGTTTCCACCGCGTAGCCCGCGGCTTCGAGCACGACCTTTGTGGCTTCCACCACGTCGGGATCGTCGTCAACGATGAGGATCGTCTTCTGTCTAGCCATCAAACGCTCCTTTCGCATGGGCTGCGATCAACGCGCGCCGTTCGTATCGTCTGGGACAGATCGAGGCTGGGCCTGTCCGGCCGCGGTGGCCGCCGGACCGGAAGGTGCGATGTCCATCTACACAAACGCCTGTCCCGAGTCCGGCCGGTGGGACGCCTTGCCAACCGAGAGCAGCGCCTAACGCGCAGGCAGCACTAGCTGTCGGCTCACGAATCGAACGCTCGCGCCCCTTGCACCCAGGGGCCACAACGAGCCGACTCGTAGGTCGGCAGCCAATCCCGCACCCTCGGCCTCGGACGAATCCGCAGCAGTCGGGCGGTGACAGGCTACCAATTCCGGGAGCCTCGCGCCGCCTGCTCAGTCAGACGGCCGGCTCCTATGCGTGTGCCGATGCCGCGCCGCGTCTGGGCCGACGATGTCGGCTCAACGCTGCGCGTGTTGTTCGCCTCGCCGATGGTGGCGATTCGCCGCTCACGAGTCATGGCTGGCGGCCAATACTAGTGTCGATCCTAATTCAAGGACGTTAACACACCCTTTGGAGCGTGTCAAGGCGGCGCCATCGTGGGGGGCCACCCGAGGGTTTCCGGATTGCCGCACCAACGCCGCGCCCATTCCCGCGTTGGACCCTCAGGAACAAGCGACCGGTCCTGGCCACAGCAAACGGGCCGTTCGCGCGGATGCGCCCCCCGAACCCCGGCGTGCCCACGTGCTGCACCACGATCGGATGCTTGCCCGACCCCTGGCGCCACGTCAGCGGCCTCCCCACCGAGACCGCACCGAACGGCCGTAGCCGCCAGGCTTTGGAACTCGCCCCCGCAAG
>JAJRTI010000083.1 GCA_024278415.1 Planctomycetota bacterium
GACGAACACGGCATGGCGGTGATGACCATGCGGTCGTTTCTCTATCTCCAGCCGGGCGAGACGACCGGCTGCGTTGGCTGCCACGAGCCCCGCTCGGCCGCGCCGGAGATGCGGCCTGGCCCGAAGCGCGCCATCTTCCATGAGTTGACTCCGCCCGCGGGCCCTCGATACCCCGGCGGGTTCAGCTTCATGCGCACGGTGCAGCCTGTGCTCGACCGCTACTGCATCAGTTGCCACGGCCTGGAGAAGACGGATGGTGGGATCAGCCTTCTCGGCACTCTGAAGATAGCTGGGGGCGGCGGCCGGGGGCTGGCCCGCCTGCAAGCCACAGCGTCCTACAGCGCGCTGCTCAGCCGCAAGGGCTTGGTCAAGGTGGCGCCCCGCAATCGCGAGACCTACTACAGCAAGCCCAAGGATTACTTCGCGCACGCCGGGAAACTGGCGAAGTTGCTTCTCGACGGCCACGACGGCCAAGTCAAGCTGGACCGCGAAAGTTTCCAGCGGATCGTGGATTGGCTCGACTTGAACGCCCAGTTCTACGGCGACTACTCCTTCTCCCGCGCGGAACTGCGCCGGCCGTCGGCTGAGGGGGAGAAGGCGTTGCGCAAGCACATTGCCAAGACCTTCGGCGAGGCGCTCGCGAAGCAGCCGTTCCGCGCGCTGGTGAACGTGGCGCTGCCGAGCGAAAGCCGCATCCTCAAGGCCCCGCTCGCGGCCGCGGCAGGCGGCTGGGGGCAGATCCCCAACGGCTGGTCCAGCACCGCTGATCCCGGCTACCAGAAGATGAAGGCGCTCGTCGAAGCCTCGATCCAGCCGTCGCCCCCTCAGGGCGTGGCTGGCGAGTGCGGCCAGAAGCGCTGCCGTTGCCGCAGTTGCTGGGTGCGCCGCGCAGAGGAGGAGTATCGCAAGCGCGTGGCGCAGGACTCACGCTAACATCATGGCGCGGCTGAGGCGTCTGACGAGCCGCCGGTTTGTAGTGACGCTCGCAAGGGCCTCCTCTGGTGCGCTTAGCGCGACGCAAGGCCATAGACGCGGAGTGGCTGGAGTGCGGCGGCAGAGTCCCGCACGTGCGGGAACGCCGCTTTGGCTTCTGCGCTGGCGAGGTCCGTTGGCCTTCTGTCTATCCACTGCTCTACGAAATAGGTGTCCGATTGTGGCCGCGATTGCGTTCTGACATGTAGAGGCCAACAGAAAAGCCTTGTCATACTTCGCGGCGGGCCTTTGCCCTATCCTTGAGGAACTGCAACCAGAAGCTGGAGCGGAATGCCTTCGCATTCCGCACACGTAGCCGAAGCCGCCAGGCTTCGGGCGGACCGGCGAGAGGCGCACAGATTGCCCGCACAGCCACACGCTGAAACCGGAAGGCGAAGGTCTTCCGCTCCTGGATTGCCGGCGAAGCCAGCGTTAGAATATCCATCCACAAGAACAGGTGGACATGAGGAACAAACGTGCAATGCCTGAGCAACTGCTGAAATGCTCGGAGTGCGGGAAGACTTACCGCGCGCGGGACTGCGACGAGCAGCGCACGTACTCGTGCAAGCGCTGTGGCGGCAAGCTGGACGCGGTGTCCAAGGCGGGAACATCGCCTCCCGAGGGCGGGGAGTCTGGATCTGACGATCCCCTCGTGGGCAGCCAGATCGGGCCGTACAAGATTCTGGCGAAGCTCGGCGAAGGCGGCATGGGCGCAGTGTACAAGGCTCAGCACACTGGCCTGCGCCGGCTGAGTGCGCTGAAGCTGCTGCCCCAGCAGAAAGCCGAGCGGTCGCAGCGCGCGGTGCAACGCTTCATGCGCGAGGCCCGTTCCGCGGCCGCGCTCGAACACCCCAACATCGTGACCGTCTTCAACGTGGGCGAGGCGGACGGGTGGCACTACATCGACATGCAGTTCGTCGATGGCGAGAGCCTTCAGGACCGGCTTGAGCGAGAGGGCAGGATGAGCGTTGACGACGCGACCGCGCTCGTGATCGACGTGGCCAACGCGCTCGCGGCCGCACATGCACAGAGCATCGTGCATCGGGACATCAAGCCGGCCAACGTGCTGCTGGGAAAGGACGGGACGGTGAAAGTCGCGGACTTCGGCCTGGCCAAGAATGTCGACAGCGAGGACACGCTCATCACGGTCGAGGGCCGAGGCGGCATGCTCGGCACGCCCTGGTTCATGAGCCCGGAGCAGTGCGATGGCCTGCCCCTCGACGGCCGAACCGACATTTATTCGTTGGGCGTGACCTACTACTACATGCTGACAGGCGATGTGCCGTTCAAGACGGACGAGACGGGCACGGTCTCGTACAAGCACCGATCTGCGTCGGTGCCGGACCCGCGTAAGCTGGTGGCGACTGTGCCGGCGGCAGCGGTCCAGACCATCGAGAGGGCGATGGCGAAACGGCCGGAGGAGCGCTACCAGACGTGCGAGGAGATGGTCGCGGCGCTGTCGGGAACTCCCGCGGCTACGATCACTGCGAAGGTCACAGCCTCGGCGGTGCGGCCCCGGGTAACGGAGATCCTCCACTCGTTGCGCGTGACCGCGCAGGTCATGAACGCCAGCATCGTGATCATCGTCAAGCTAATCGTGTCCCTCAAGTGGCTAGCGGCGGTCATCTTGCTGTTGTGCGTGCTCGCCATGCCGAGCCTGAGGACGCGAGCATTCTCCTTCTTAAGTGGACAAGGCGACCAACAGAAGGGGGCGACAGAGCCTCAGGTCGCTATGCTGCCTCCCCATCGACCCGTGGAGGACGAGGCCGCACCCAAAGCTGAGAACGAGTCAGAACAGAAGACTGCCTCCCGCGGACCAGGACCGACGGTCGAGCCCAAGCCCCCACCCCAAGCACCGGTGGCGCCCGTCCGTGTTCCGACGACAGTGACTCCGACCGGCAAGACCTGGACCAATCCCGTCGACGGCTCCGAGATGATCCTCTGCCCCGCGGGCACGTTCAAGATGGGCGAGGGCAACACGGCGCAGGAAGTCGCCGTGGACAGTTTCTACATCAGCAAGTACGAGGTGACGAACCGGCAGTTCAAGGAGTTCGTGGACGCGAACCCGCAGTGGCGAAAGGGCCAAGTCAATACTCGCTCCTACATGGCCAGTTGGAAGGACGACACATTCCCCTCAGACGAGGCCGATCATCCCGTTGATTCCGTGACTTGGCGTGCAGCGAAGGCGTACTGCGGATGGGCAGGTGGCCGGCTGCCGACGGAGGCCGAATGGGAGTACGCGTGCCGAGCAGGCACGACCACGAAGTACAGCTTTGGAGATGACGAGAACTTGCTGCCCCAGTACGCATGGCCATACACGTGGGGCGGCGACTTCGCCACGCGCCCTGTGGGCTTGAAGAAGCCCAATGCCTGGGGCATACACGATATGCATGGCAACGTGTGGGAGTGGACGAGTAGCATCAACTGGCCGTACCCCTACAAGGCGAACGATGGCCGAGAGAACCTTGACGATGGCTACTCTCGCCGGGTAGTGCGAGGCGCTGGCTACTACGGGGGCCGCCTCTTGATCCATTCGGCCGCTCGAAGCGACTACGCGCCTGCACAGGCCATAGGTCAGGTCGGCTTCCGGCTGAGCATCTCCTCAAGGCTTCGAACGAGGAATCGGCGCCCGTGAAGGCGCATAGGCAGACCACGCCAGACACGAACTCCGTCCAAGCTAGGCCTAGACCAGCGGGCAAGACCTGGACCAACCCCAAGGACGGGTCCGAGATGGTCTACGTGCCCGGGGGCTCGTTCAAGATGGGCAGCCACGAGCAAGACGACGAGAAGCCTATTCATGATGTCAGCGTGGGGAGCTTCTACATCGGCAAGTACGAGGTCACGAACAAGCAGTTCAAGAAGTTCGTGGACGCGAACCTGCAGTGGCGCAAGGATCGGATCGACAAGAAATACCATGACGGCGACTACCTGAAGCACTGGAACGGCGACACGTATCCCTCGGACAAGGCGGAGCATCCGGTGGTGTACGTGAGTTGGTTCGCCGCGAAGGCGTATTGCGAGTGGGCGGGGGGCCGGCTGCCTACGGAAGCGGAATGGGAGTACGCGTGCCGCGCGGGCTCGACCACGAAGTACTGCTTTGGCGACAGCGAGAGCCAACTGGGCGAGTATGCGTGGTACCGAAGCAACTCTGGCGGAAGCACACACCCCGTGGGCGGCAAGAAGCCGAACGCGTGGGGCATCTACGACATGCACGGCAACGTATGGGAATGGTGCAGCAGCAAGTACAAGCCATACCCCTACAAGGCGAACGATGGCCGAGAGGACATGAATGACACTGGTTCTCGCCGCGTGTTGCGCGGCGGCGGCTGGACCAGCACCAGCCTCATCGTCGTCAACTGCCGCTCGGCGTACCGCAGCAACCCCACGCCCACGTACTGCCTCCACTCCGCAGGCTTGCGTGTGTGTGTTCCTTCCAGGGCTCCGAAATAACCCTTTTCCCTCCTCCAGACGCTGCGGTAGCAGCGTCTGGAGAAAAGTCTCGCGAGAAATGGCGCCTGTGAAGTGCTTTTGGTTGGCCGCTCGTAGCACGCACGTCAGTGCATCTCTGAACGGCGGATCGGAACGCTCTTACCGGCGTGCTACAAACGGCAGAGCCGCGGGCCCGCGTGCAAACGGAAAGCGCCTTCGCCGTCCCGCATATGCGGGACTCTGCCGGCGCATTCCATATCGGCCATGCCATCATGCCATCTGCCATATGCCATCCGTCGATTGACAACGACCGCGGGGGCCGATACATTCTGGACGATCGGCGCCTCTCACGGGTGGGACGGCGAGTAGCTCTTTACCCACATTTGTCTGGTCATGAAGTCCCCCCTGTCGACGCGGCATCTGTTGGAGTGACGCCTTCAGGCGTCAGTGCATCCCGCGCCTTCAGGCGTGGGGATCGCGCTCACAGAGCATGTGTCCGGCCGGTAGCCGCATGCGCCAGCAGGCGGAGATATTCGCCATCTCGTCGCCACAGCCACGACGACTGTGGCGGTGAAGCAGCGGCTAAAGCCGCTGCTTGAACGGACGGCTGAAGCCGTCACTCCAACGCGTGCGACATCCCGGGAGTGACACAAGACTAACCATGAAGCCATCCAAGGAACTCATCGACGATCTATTCCGCAAGCGCGTGCTACGCGCGAGGCGCATGTCTCCAGAGGAGAAGCTGCTCGCCGGGCCGCGGCTGTTCGATTCGATGTGCGCCATCATGCGCGACGGTATTCGAGACGAACGCCCTGACGCGGATGAGGCGGAGGTCGAGCGGATTCTCAGACAGCGACTCGCATTGCAGCGCAAGCTGGAGGGTATCCCTTTGAGCCGCGGATGATTCTAGAGTTCAGATCCGAGACGGTGGAACCATTGCAGATCGTAACATTTCAGCCAAGTGCAACAATTGAGCGCCGAGAACAGGACCGGGTTCCTGGCAACCCGCGGCGTGTTCGCTTTCTGAGAAGCCCAACGGGCTTCCGTCTACCAGCCCAGGGTTCGCGAGCGAAGCTCGCAACCCTGGGTTTGCGAAGGTCCGGTTCAATTCTTTCCCGTTCCGTTTCTTCTGGCCGCATAGCGGCCAGAAGAAACGGAACGGGAAAGAGGGTAGGCGTGATCGCCCTTACTCCCAGGGTAGCGGACTGCGTCCGCAACCCTGGGCTAGAAGACGGAAGCCCGTTGGGCTTCACGATCGCGGTTTTTCAGGCGAAACGGCTGTTCCCCAATCTACGCCAAGCCCAGAGGTCGGTGAATGCTGCACTTGGCTGAGATGTTGTTGCAGAAGAAAGGCGATCTTCATGGCGCACACTAACACAAGACTGTTCCTGTGGCTGGTATCGATCTTGTTGAGTCTCGCCTCTGGCGCTACGGCCTCGGCCGCGCCCACCATCACCGGCAAAGGCCACCCCTTCATTTGCACGGACAACGGCAAGGGACGCCTCGCGATCGTCTCGGCCGAGGGCGAGCTGGAGTGGACTTACCCGGCCCCCGGCTGCCAAGACGTATGGGTGCTGCCCAACGGCAACATCCTCTTCAGCTACTACAACCGCCGCGCCAAGCAAGCCGGCGTGAAGGAGGTGACGCGGGACAAGAAGGTCGTGTGGGAGGCCA
>JAJRTI010000870.1 GCA_024278415.1 Planctomycetota bacterium
AAGCCGGTCGATGCACACGGTCTGAAGCTCGGGGCGGCCATAGCACCCGACCTTGTCCGCGCCCTGCGAGTCCGTCATGATGAACACAATCTTGCTGGCTTGGGGCATGAGACTCCTCTTGTCTGTCGTGCATCCTATGAATACTCACTCCTCGGAGGCGGGCCGAAGTCTGCTCTCTGATCTGCCTCGCACCCAGGCGGCCAGATCGCGCATCCAACGACCCAGTCCGTTGCATTCGGTTAAGCTGTTGCGCAGCATTCCGGCTCTTGTAAGAAGACCATAATCAATGTATAATCATTATAATCATGTCGGCCACTTCGGCCGTGTGCAACATAACATATGCAAACCCATCCTGCAATCAGGAGGGGAGAGTGACGTGGCTAAACAGTTTGGAGTTGTCTGTTGGTCCCTCAGTGCTGCCCGGGCCGCGGGTTTGGTGGAGAAGCCTGAGGACTACGTGCGGTACGCGAAGGAGATTGGGTTCGATGGCGTGGCCCTTGACACACCGGTGCTGCCGCCACCGGACGACGAGGACGCCAACCGGGGGCTGAAGGAGATCGCCGATCGTCTCAGCATGTTCGTCGACGTCGGCACGACACTCGACCTCGAAAAAGCCATGTTGCATGGCAATGCCGACGCCCTGTTCCGGCGGGCCCGGCTGTTTGGCGCGCCGGTTCTCAAGTCGGTGCTTCAGAACTGCGGCGTGCGGTTCGCAGAGCATTGGGACGCCGCCGCGGCCGAGGAGTGCGTGCGCCGCAAGATCGACGTACTCCGGGGCATCGGCGAAGTCGCCGAGAAACACGAGCTGCCGGTGGCATTCGAAAACCACATCGACTTCCGCAACGACGAGATCGTCCGGATCTTCGAGGCCGTGCCAAGCCCGTACGTTGGACTTCTGCTGGACACCGCGAACCAACTTGGCCTCATGCAGGAACCAGCCGAACTCTGCCGCTCGCTCGCGGACAGGATCTTGGCCACCCATTTCAAGGATGGCTACCCGGTCGACACGCCCGACGGCGTGAACCTTGTCTGGTGTCCACCGGGGGAGGGCGTCGCGGGCGTGGCGGACATGGCGCCGGTCCTGCAAGACGAACGATATCCGCATATCAACCTGGAACTCATTGTCAATCAAGCATGGCCGGTCCCGTACAAGACGGCCGCGTTCTGGAGCGACTTAGGGGCGCCGCGGCCCTCCGCCGCGGGCCTCGTGGCTCGGATCGAAGCGGGCAAGGAGGGAAGAGTGCCTCCGCCCGATCGTGATCCGGAAGCGCTGGCGGCTCACGAACGGCAGCAACTGACAGCAGGGCTTGCCGCCCTCAAGGCCTTGTTTAACTGAAAGGACCGTGCATTCATGCAGCAATTCGAGAACAACGTTGCTCTTGTCACCGGCGGCGGCTCCGGGATCGGCCGGGCGGCGTCAAAGGGCTTTGCCGCCGCAGGCGCCCGGGTCGTCGTCGTCGATCGGGACGGGAACACGGTCCGAGAGACCGTCTGCGAGATCGAGGAAAAAGGAGGCGCGGCGATGGCCGTGGAGTGCGACGTGGCCATTGCCGATGACGTGGAGCGGATGGTCGAGACGGCGGTCGAGACGTACGGCCGCGTGGACATCTTGTTCAATAACGCCGGCATTGCGCCCCGCGGCACGGTGGTTGACACGCCCGAAGACGTGTGGGACCGGGTGATGGCCGTGGACCTCAAGTCGATGTTCCTCTGTTCGAAACACGTGATCCCGATCATGCAGGCCCACGGCGGGGGCGCGATCGTCAACACCGGCTCCAATTGCTCGCTGCACGGCTATCCCAACCTGGCCGCGTACACCGCGGCAAAGGGCGGCGTCCTGATGCTGACCAAGCAGATGGCCGCGGACTATAAGAAGGACAACATTCGCGTCAACTGCGTGTGCCCGGGCAACGTGCTGACGCCCATGACCGAACGCGTTTGGCGCGACGAAGGCAAGGATCCGGCAACGGTGAGCAAGTCGGCCTTCCAGACCCCGGAGGAAATCGCGGACGCCGTGCTCTTCCTCGCGTCGGACGCCGCGCGCCAGATCAGCGGTGTGGCGTTGCCGGTGAGCGGCGTGCATCCGTGGTAGGGAGATTGTCAGCGCAGCCTCATCTTCAGCAGCAAGACCTCCCGGTCCTCGAAGTCATAGGTGATCGTCTGGTTGGGTGACGGCTTGATTCCGGGCAGTCTTTGGGCGGACCGCCCGCGCTTGAAGCTGTAGAGTTCCGGCCTCATGCCGGGGAACTTGGCCAAGTCCAGGGTGAGCTTGATCCTGCGAAACGCGTCCGTCTTGATGAAGAAGAACGAGTAGCCGTCCGGGCCTTTGGCGGCGATAGCTTCGAGGCCGTCGGGCACGGCCGGCGGAGTGAGAAGGTCGCTTTCGGGCAGGCGCGCGATGCGGTTGAACATTTTGAAGAGATGATAGATGGGGGACGGCGTCCAGTCGTCGGAGTTGATGAGGCCTCGGCCGCCGTACGGGCCGGCGATGTTCCCATGGGTGCAATAGTCCACACCGTGGTAGAGAATGCGGCGCCACGCCCGGGCCAGGAAAATGCCGGAGGAGACGAGGGAGCCGGGCCGGCCGTCCCCGGTGCCGAGTTCGCTGATGAACAGGCCCGTATTCCTGCGGCCGTGTTTGGCAAGCAGCTTCTTGACGGTTTCGATGCGCGGGACGATCCCGTCCAGGTTGCCGTAATGGTGCCAGTCCAGCAAATCGCAGGGCAGCCCCTTGATGCCGGCCAGGAACTGATCGATGAGTTTTTCGTCAAAGCCGGCGAGCACCGGGCCGGCGACTTTGGCGTCGGGGTCGCCGCGTTTGATGGCGGGCGCCACCGCGCGGTAAAAATCGATGTACTCGGCCCAGTTGCCGCCGATCCACTGGTTGCCGGCATTGGCCTCGTTCCAGACTTCCCAGACCTTGATGTTCCAGTGGTTCGCCTTGGCGTGGCGAGCGAGCTTTTCGGCGAAGCGCGCATACGCGGCCAGGTCGGCCTTGCCGCGCACGGGCTGGAAGTAGACGGGTTGGCCGGGCTGGAGAGTCATCCACGAGGGCCGGTAGAAACTCATGCACACGTAGAGGTCCAAACCGAGTTTCTCGCGGATGGCGCGCATTTGCGCATCCGCGAAAGCGGTGTGGATCGGGCCGCGGTCTTCGGGATAGACGGGATCGACGGAGTACGGGGTCTTGCGCGTCCAGCCGTCCCTGATGCCGAGGATGTTGTAAAGGCAGTTGAAACGCATCGCGGGAATGCCGCAGTCTTTGATCAGGGCGACCTCCCGGTGGTTGTTGATGAAGTCGTTGAACAGCTTCGTATCCGCGCCGCCAAAGCGATACGCGCCTTCGGAGAACAGGCCCTTGTGCATCTTCCGCACGAACCGGCCCTTGTCGATCGCCACGACCGCGGCTTTCGGTTCGGGCATGGGTTTGCGCTTGGGCACGTGGAACCGCATTGCGAAACGCAATGGCTCGCCGGCCGCGATCGCTCCGGCCTGGGGCAGTTGCCGCTTGCACTGGATATCGTATTTGAAGGCAAACGAGCCAAGCTGAATCCTCTCGCCGTCCGAGACCTCGACGCGCAATGGGCCCTCTAGGAGGCCGTCCGGCGGCGCGATCGCGATGTACTTCCGGGCTTGGCCGAGGTTCGCGTATTTCTTGGGACGCGGCCGCGGCAGGACGACCTCTTTCACTCCGTCCACATCGACACTCGCGTCGGCGAAGCGATTGGGGATCGTGGCCTGGAGGAAGAGGTAGAGCACCTTCTCGGCGACCTGGGGCGTGAGCGTGGCTTGGACATGGATGGAGCCGTCGTTGAGGGCCTCGATCGTGCCGCGGTAGCGCATGGCCCGGTTGCCTCCCGTGGAATAGCCCCGCAGGTCAATCGCGACGCCGTTGGGCAGTTCACGGAAGGACGCCTCAGCGACGCGAATGGGCCTGCGCCCGCCATGTCCCATGTGCACCATGATGAAGGGGTGGATGTTCGTGAAGAGCAACTGGCCACGGCTGGCCACTTCCATGACCGCGCCGCTCTTCCTGGCGACGATAGCCTCATACCGGTCGGTGGTGATGGTGATCAGCGCGCCGTCCACCACGCGCACGCCGGCGGACTCGTAGACCTTGGGGCCGCCTTGGCCCCAGGCGGCCGCCAGAAGCGACAGCAGCAACGTGGGGCACATAGCAAACGGTCTGTTTCGCGTGCTCATCCATTCGTCTCCTTTCTGAAGCCGCGCGGTCGCCCGCCGGCTTTGAGCGTTATCTCGCGTACGGTTAATGCCAGGGCACAGGCTCGTTCAGACTTTGGTCCTTGGGCTTCAGCCCAAGGCGAGATCCCTGCACCCCATCGGGGTGCGCATCTGGTAGCGCATCCAGTACGGCTGAAAAGTCTCCCAGAATGATTTCGGCGCGTTTGAGTCTCTTCGCCGCGATTTCAGGGGCGAACGCGAAACGGCATCGCACGCGTTCGCGGCGAGCATGGCTTGCAGGTTGGGCGCCGTGGCACGTGAAGGCCGCTTGGCGGCGCTCGCAAGGTCGGATCCGGCTCATCCCGTCGGACCAGTCTGGGCGAGCGAGGCTGTTCGCTCCACTTCAGTCCGTTCGCCGCCGCGTTCCGGCCACTGACGCGCCGCCGGTAAACCAATAGGTCTTGGACTTGTTGTGCCCAAACGGCGCGTAAAGGGGGTCGCCCCAGATGCTGCCGGTCACGTAGCCTCCGCGCTCGGAGCCGCCGCTGGTCACCATCGCCTCCGCCACGGTGGCGCCCGCGACCAACTGCCGGGATACGCTGAGCCACGCGTGGAGACGGGCGTTCTTGGGGTGCTGGATATTCACGACGATGGTGGTCGCGCCGCGTTTGAGCAGCGAGCCGGCAAAGGTCCGGCCATTGCTCACGGAGACCGATGCGACCAAGCCCGGCTGCACGTCGAGACTGTTGGGCCAGGGAGCCGCGTCTTCCTTCGTGTTGTTCACCCCTCCGGCGGAGAAGATAAGCGGGTTGATCTTTGGCGAGATGGACCCGCTCATGAATTTGGCGGCCGTGTAATCCCAGTCCGGCTCAGGCAAGCAGGCGCCGCGGGTCCAGCCTCGTCTGGACTTCACGCGGACGATGCGAGCGGGGGAGACTCCCTGGCGTATCGCGTCGAGCGCCATGGCTTCGCAGAGGCTCGACTCCACGTCGATGAACGACGCGGTGTTGCCCTCGCGGCCGAAGAACAGCAGGCCGCGGGTCGATTGGGCGTTGAATTCCTCGATGGAGGTCGTGGCTGCGATGCCGCGGTTCACAAGGGCCTTGACGAACCGCGAGTTCTCGAGCGGGATTTGCAGCTCCGGCGCCTTGTCGGGATAGGCTTCGAGATAGTAGGGCAGGCCAATGCGTCCGTAGGGCCGCACAGAGGGATGGCCGCGCAGGTCGCGCATCATTGTGTCGTACCATTGTCGATTGAAGGGGAGCAAGTTGCCGCCCTTCGGACACCAGCGCCGCGCGTCGTTGGTCCTCACGACGAAGGGAGTGGCGCCGTCGCCCATGTCGAGATAAGGAAAATAGAGGTTCGAGTCCTCCGGCCCGACAGACGCGGAGGAGCGGCAGAAGGGGGCCTCCTTCTTGACGTGCGCGAACCATAACGCATGGCCGGCGAGGCTGTCGAGGGCTAAGTTGTGCTTGTTGTTCAGGTCTCGAACAATCATCGGCGTCCCGGGCGCCATCAAGACGATTTGAATGTCATGCCGTTTGACGTAGTCCGCGACAGCCTTCAGAAAATCGAACGCGCCGGGGTTGTTCCACCGCACTTTGGTCCCCATGTCGTATCCAAATAAATGGGTCGTGGGCATGCCGTATCGCTTCATGTACCATTCGGCAATGTCGCGTGAGAAAGTATCCGGCTCCTCTGGGGCGACACTGTCCATCCGGGAAGTGTTGTAAATGACCATGATTCGCTTCGGATCGATCCAGGAAGACGCGATCTGGCCTCTCGCGTTGGCTGCCAACACGAGGCATGTGAAGAGCATCGCCCACAGAGCCAATGGAACCAGTTTACTTGTTGTCATCACGTTCTTGTCCTCATCGCCGGTTGATGTGGGCCGGCGGGGGCCTATTCCTCCACGACGACCACGCTGTAGATGTGCAGCCGGGGCACGGTGAAGGAACACACGCGGCCGTCGTTCTTGACTGGCAAAGGCGCCGCCGCCCCATTGCCGTCGGGCGAGAGCAGCCGCGCGCGCCGGCCGGGCAGCGACAGCGTGATGCGGATGTTCTGCACGTCCCTGACCGTATCGTCGTCCTGCACGTAGTCGCTGTTGATCAGATGGATGAGGGTGCGGCCGCCGACGCGCCAACACAGGATGCCCACCTCCGCAGGCGCGTTGGTGGACAACACGGGGCCTGGCCCGATGGCCTGCACGAGCTGCTCTCGCCAGGCCGGGTCGCGGTCCTTGATGTAGGGGATGAAGCTTCGCACCTCTCTGGGAGGCACTTGCCTGCCAAGCACCGCTTTGCACAGGGCCGCGTAGGAGGGGCTGCCCGTGCGGAACCGGCCGCACAGCAGGATCTTGCCGCCGGCGGCCTTGTACGCCAAAAGCCGGTCGATGGTTTCCTTGCGAAAGGCCTGAGGGCGCACCGCGATGAGGACGTCATACTTTGATAGCTCTTCCACGCTCGGCAGTGTCTTGTTCCACTTCCCGTCGCCGATCAGCACCGAGTCGAACTGGTAATGCGCGTCGTAGAGCAGCTTGCACACCGCGTCGAACTCCTTGCCGCTGTCCTTGTCGAAGAGCTTCCACGCGGCCATGCTGTAGAGCACGCCGACCTTCGCGGGCGACGCGGTCTCGGTGTAGATCGCCGGGTGCGCCTGGACGAACGCGTAGTAGGGCGCCATGTCCGCGATGGGCAGATCCAGGTAGACGACCTTGCCGTCCCTGAATCCCGCGAACTCGCGGGGCACCATGTCGAACAGATTGCCCGAGGCGTAGGCCTCCGCGATCCAGATCTTGAACAGCGTTGCGGTCGAAGGCTTGCCGATCAGCGCGCGGGCCGTGTCGATGCTCCCCGGTTGGCACACCGCGCGCTTGCCCGCCATGCGCGTTCGCTTGTGGAGCGCGATCGACGTGCCCATGGGCGGATAGCCATTGAAATGGCTGAAGTACGGCAGTTCGACCAGGAAGTAATCGAGCAGGGCGGCCACGTCGAACGTGAACGCGCCCGCGGAAAATACATTGGCCGTGAGGTAGAACGGGCGCTTTGCGTGCTCGTCTGCATACGCACGGATCGTCTCCCAGAACCGCCTTTTTTGGGCGATGACTTCGTCGAGACGATACTTGGAGAACGCGTGGCCGAAGGGATAGTTGTAGTAGGGGGTCTCCTTGGCAATGCCCTTGTCTCGTAGATACTGCCCGTAGTCGAAGGTGTCCGGATCGACGTCTGCGAGCCCCTTGAACTGCGGGTCGCCGCGGTGGCGCTTCAAGCATTCACGGTAGAACGCGAGGCAATGGGGGCAGAAGCACAGCCGGCCACCTTCGCCCATCCACGAGTCGAGGATGAACCCGTCCATGCCGAGGTCCACGCAGCGCTTCGCGGTGGACACGAACGCGTCGAACATCTTCGGGTTCAGGGTGCACTTGAACACCGCGTTGTTCATCGCGGGGTAGGTGTAGGGTCTGCCGTCGAGCAGGCGCACGGCCTCGCTGTCCATGCTTTTGTGGTAGAAGCCGCGGCCGTTGATGCTGCCGATGAACTTGGCTCCGGCCGCGTGGTTTTCTTTCACGGCTAGTTTTGTTCGCTCGCGCTTTTTTGCGTTGGACACGTCGCGGGGATAGATGGCGCCGCCCCAGTGTGTGCCGTCGATCTTCACGGGCGCAATAAGCGCGCGCTTCTTGGGTCTGAGCATGCCTCTCCGAGAGATGACACCGTTGGCTGGCGGCCAGGGCGGTCTTGAAGTCTTTCCGTCCGGCTCGGCCGCGCGGCCGGCCACGGCAAACAGCAGAACGACTACGCCCGCGGCCAACACACCTGTCATGGATAAACTCCTCTGTCTATTCAGCACGGGCCAATGTCTCCTCTCTTGTATAGGGCGCCCTCTCGGCACACATGGATCATGCTTTGCCCACGGCCGCCATGGCTGGGCTCTTGCAAGAGCCGCTACTGATGGGCCGTCCGTCTTGGCGTCACTTGCACGGCCATTTCGACCGTCAGCTTGGTTCCGGCAGGAACCTGGCCGCTCAGCGGGTAACCGGCCAGCAGGTACTCCGACGATTTCCATTTGCGATGATCGACCAATGCCAGAGGCACGGAGCTGGTGATCGCTATCTTCGCACGAGGGCCTTCGACTGTCACTTGTTTGGCCGCCGGGAGCAGGCTTGCTTTGCCGAGTGTTTTGGGGAGGACAATTCGCTGCCCGCCTGCTTCGGCCCGGCCGCCGGCATACAGCCGCACCGGGAAGCTGACGTAGTGGCGCCACATGCGCAGGTCGACGTCGTCGCGGACCGTGAACGCGTACCGCAGGGCAAAGCGATTCCCGGTCTTGAGGGTCGCGGTTTCCGTGTAGGAGATGCGCTTGCCGCCTTGCACGAGCTGTCCGCGGAAAACCAGGACCGCTTCATCCGGGGAGAGGGATATCTGCGGCTCGGCAACCTTCTCCGGCCGATAGCGGCGCATGGGATGGTTGTAGATGGCGGGCCAGCCGCCGGCCACGACCATCTCGCCGCGCAAGAGAATATGAGAGAGTTCTCCTGTGCGCCGGAAGCGCAGCTCCAGCCCTTCGGGCGCGCGCGCCACGAGCAGGTCATCGCTGAGGCGAACCGCTTCCAGGGTCTTGGCAGGCTCCCGCGTCAGGCGCGGGGGGACATCGTCGCCGGGCGTGGCCGCGGCATGCGTCGGCAGGAAAATGCGCCCGTCGTACATAGGGATGGTGAAACGAGTGCTGATCCGGCCGGTGCTCACATCGCGCGATCGCGCCGCCAGTACGACCGCCGCGTCGTAACTGGTTCCGTTGACCATGACCAGCCCGCCGTCGAACTCACGCTGCCAGAGCCCGTCTGCGCGGCGCCGGGCCGGGCCTTTCGGGTAGCCCAACGGAGCGTCATACTCCGGATACCACCACCAGTTCCCCCGCGACAATCCGTTGCCACCATCGTATCCGAAATACCCGTCGCCCATCAGCGTGGTCGCCAGTCCGAAGCGCAACATCTGCGGGTCCGCGGTGCGCGCCTTCTCGATCAGCGCGAGGCGCTCTTGATGAGTGCGCTTCGCGTTTGCCCACGGGTCTTCAGGGTTTGTCCTGGGATGGCACACCAGCATGGTCGTGACGGGCCGGCGGCTCTCCCGGCACCAGCGCAGGTACCGCCCCAAGAAATCCTCGAAGTCGACTTTTCCGTCCACGACCCGGTTGAGTTCGTCTTCCGCGAGGCATCCGTTGAGGTCGGCGAAGCCGGTGGCCGGCAGGTTCCAATTGTTGATCATGACGATGGCCTTGCCCCCGCGCAGTTTGGCGGTGCGGGGAACGAGCCAGTCGTCGGGAGGCCAACAATCGTAGAACACGCCGTCGAACATGCTGCGCGACAGAATTCGGGCGCGCACCATGTCGAGGTTGAACTGGAGCACTTCGGGCAGGCGGGTGTTGATGCGGAAGTATCCCGGCCAACCGCTCCAACGTTCGCCCTTGCGCAGGTCCCACCAGTGCTTGGGTAGCGCCGGATTGTCCGGCCCCTCGACCACGTCCACGTACGGCAGCACGAGGCAGTTCGGATTGACCTGGCGCAGTTTCGCCAGAGTCTTCTCCAGGCGCGGCAGCACGCGTTTCCAGCGCGGGTGGTCCCAGTCGTAGTGCAGGTCGTAGCAACCGCCGATAATGAGATCGAGCTTGGACCACCAGTCCTTGCCTTGTTCCCATCTCTTCCAGGCCAGGCCGGCCCCGTAGCAGGTGCCGATCCGCGGAAAGGGAGGATTCACCGCGGCGGCGTCACGCGCCCAGCACACATTCGTGGCGACGGAGAGGGCGGCTAACGCGGGAAGGATTATCGTACGCATGATGGGGGATCCTATGTGCACGCGGCTTTCCGCCGCAACGAAAGGGGGGGCCAACAGCCTGCGACGCTACGGGCGTCGCCCTATCAGATCGCCTGTAGAACGCCCGCATTCTGGCGAATGCGGCTACCGCGCAGTTGCGGCGACTCGGCGAACGCCTCCGCAGGGCTCGACCCTGCGGTGCGACGATTGGGAGCCAGATATGCGGTCCTCAAGCCATTCCTCCCCCCGCTTGCCCTTCCGCTCGGCATGCCGAGCGGAAGGGCAAGCGGGGGGAGGAAAACCGATCCGGTATCCCCTCGTCTGGCTCCCAATCGTGGCTCCGCACGGACATGCCGTGCGGATGCCTGTAGCCGCATGCGCCAGCATGCGGGCCAACCGCGGCGAGTGGCTCACAGAACGCCCGCATTCTGGCGAATGCGCCTACCGCGCTCTCCGGATGTTCAGGTTGTCCCACCAGCAGACGTCGCCGCGGCCGCGGTGTCCAGAGTACACGCCGAGGGTGATGTTGGCCCAGCCAAACTCGCATTCGTGCGGGCCTTCGCCCACAAGCGCGCCGTCTAACTCCAGCCGGAGCGTGTCCCTGTCGAGACGCAGGCGGAGATGGTGCGGCCGATTCGCGTCGAAGCTCTTGCGCTCCGTGAGGGTGTGCTTCCAATGCGTGGGCGGCGCGTTGTGGTTCTCCACCCAGATCGTGCCGGCGCCCGCGCGCGTGCTCTCGATCCTGATAAGGATGTACTCGCCGCTGCCGGCCGTCGTGCCAGACACCTTCATCGAGAGCCTGAGGTAGCGGTCGTGGTCGCCGTGGGTGAACTTGAAATCCGTGTCGATCACCAGCGGTCGCGGCACGAACGGCCAGGACTCGACCGTATGGATCTCCGCACTCGTGGCGTCTCGCGGCAATTCCATTTCGAGCCTGCCGTTGGCGACCCGAATTCCCTTGGTGCGTTTCCGGCCGCTGAAGGCCCAGCGTTTCGGCGAGAGGATCTCGAAGGTCTCGGCCCAGGGAAGCGCCGCGCGGGAGTCATGAGGCGGCGCTTGGACCGGGCGCGATGGGACAATTCCGGGGCTGCGCGCTTCCCGAATCAGCGCAGCCGCGCGCGCGAGGAGTTCCCGGGCCCGGACTTCCGTGGGCGCGCCCCCGGCGATGGCCTTCGAGACGCCGACAATCTCCTCGGACGTGTTCGCGTGGCCCAGCTTTGCAGCCGCCGGCCAGGCAGGGTGTGCGCCAACCTTGTGGCGCAAGGCGTACTCCTTCAGACACAGACGCACATCGTCGAGACGATCGTCGGCGAGCATTCGCTTCCACTGCGCGTGAGCGCCGCGGTTGCCCGCCACGAGCACGGTGGTGCTGTTGCCTTTGAGGCCGATGGCCACGCGCAGTTTCCCGCGCCGGCGCCCATACTCGACCGGCGCGCGGTCCACGACGTCGACGACAAACGCGTCGGCTGGCAGAGCGAGCGACTGGGCATCGACCTCAAAGCGCACGATGTCGGCCTCGAAGGGATTCTGAACGGCAAAGGCGATTGGGCCAGGCGCAGATCCATAGCGCTCGATCCGGATGCCGGAGGCCGACGCGCGCGCGTGCGTGACCGGCTCCCAGCCGAGACGGTGCAACTGCCGCAGTAGGGGAATGATCCGGCGGTAGCTCGCACGCATGCCCAGGGGCGGGTCCGTGGACCGGCGCGCATAGCCGCCCGGAAACACGTCCAGGAGCATGAGGTTGCGCAAGAACCGCTCATCCTTGTCCTCGTACGCCGGAAGCTGCGTCACGACTTTGCGGTACGCCATGGTGCGGAACTGCTGCATGAGCGGCCCGCTGGCGCCGATCCAGTGTTCCTTGCCCATGACCGTGAATCGGTGCCATGGAAAAGGGACTGGCTGGTTGTACAGGTTCGGCAGCAACTCTTTCTTGTCCGCCGGCAGCATGTTCCAGAGGGCCTCGACCCACGCGAAGATCGCGAACCCGTTGACGGTGCACGGCTGGAACGTGCGCGCATCGAACTGCGGCGCATAGCTGAGGTACTGGAGCTGGTCCGCCGCGTAGTTCACCCGCGAGGCATGAGCGGAGAACGAATCCAGGTAGATCCCGGTGAGGTAGGGCCGGTTCAGCAGATGCGTGCGCACGTAATCCAACCGGTCCTGTCCCGCGCCCTGCGGGATGCCGGGGGTGAGATTGAGCGGGAACTGCGCGGCCCACTTCGTGCCGCTGATCCAGTTGAACTGCCCGACCCGGCCAATGACAAGGTCGCCGTCGGGCCCGCGGACCCCGGATCGGATGATGGCCTGGCAGATTTTCTGAAGCGCCTCCTGCGTGCGCCAGCCTCCGCTTGGCAGGCGCCCGGTCGTCTCAGGTTTGGCCCATTCCTTCAGTCGGTCAATGATGAACTCCCGCTCGGGCTTCTTGCCCTTGGGCTGGTCGCCCAGGCACATTTGGTACATGATCGGCTCGATGTAGGGGTAGGTGCGAATCCCAAGCGCTTTGTCATGGGCATAGCCCTTGGTGGACTCGGGCTGTTCGTGGTAGGCCAAGCCGTAATCGCAGACCGGCGGCGGCTGGCGCAGGATGTCGCCCCAGGCAAACCAGCCCCCGGCTTCCGGCGTGTGGCGCGCGAAAAACTCCGGGCGGTTGGCATAGTAGCGGGCCAACACCGAACGCAGACCCCAGCCGTCGGCTTCGCCGTCGATGTAGAACTCGAACGCCACCTTCTTGAAGAATCGCGGACAGTGCTTCGTCATGGCGAAGTCGATGACGAGCGAGAAGAGCCCATCGTCCACGTCTACGCGGAAGTCATAGAGCCCGATGGAGTCCATCGGCATGATGAGGCCAAGGGTGTGGGCCTTGTCGGAGATCGTCGCCACGGGCCGCAACGCCATGTAGCCGGAGCCCACGCTCGTCGCCTTGCCGAGGTGGATGCGTCGCCCTGCCAGAAGGGGCTCGGTCTTGTGCAGCCGCGTGCCCCAGCTCCAGCCTTCGCACGCCACGGGCAGCGCGAACCTGAGGCTGACCGCATGGTCGGCGTCGGTCAGGTTCTGCACTTCGCCGCGCACGACCAGCCAATTCTTCTTCGACACGCATTGCCCCGAAACGGCCAATGTGCCGGCCGTGTTGCGGCCGCGGAACCGCAAGCCATCGGCCGTGGCCCGCACCTCGCCGGAGATCGGTTCGTACTCCTCTTGGGCTGCGCAGTCCCGAAGCGCCATGCCGCTTGCGGCCACCCCCGCGCCGGTGAGGTCGGCTGCGCCGCATTGAACGCGCGCGATGCGCCCGGTCTTGCCCCACGCCAGCCTCAACGCGCCCGCCTCGACCGTGACTGCGCCAGCGGCGATGGGTTGTGCAGCGACCGGGGCAGCCCACGCCACGAGCGTCAGCAGGAGCAATACCACGACAGTTCTCATTGTTCTTACTTCCCGTGTAACACTTCAGCCAAGTGCAACAGCCAGGTACCGGAATACTGTCAAAGCTTCCGTGCAACGCCGCGTGCTGGGGTATCTGAATCCCAACGGGATTCCGGATATCAGCCCAGGGTTCGCGAGCGAAGCTCGCAACCCTGGGTTTTGAGGCGCACAGCTTCGCTCCCCCCCCCATCCGCCCGCCCTGCAGGGCGGGCGGATGGGGAGGGGGGAGTTCAATAGGACTGCCCTGGCCCCAGGGTAGCGGCCTGCGGCCGCAACCCTGGGCTAGAAGCCGGAAGCCCGTTGGGCTTCCAAACAGCGTTTCGTCAAGTGGAAGCGCTGTCCATTGAACTCGCGCACGTTCATGGGGCCAACGGCTGTTGCAAT
>JAJRTI010000871.1 GCA_024278415.1 Planctomycetota bacterium
CGTGGGCTCCCACATGCGCGCCCGCAGCACCGCGCGGATCTCCGCGAGCCGCACCACGCGCCGCAGGTCCACCAAGTCGTCGGCGATCCGGCGCACGCCTGTCACCCGCGCGGGACGCTTCATGCCCGCGTACGCCCACTTCTGCGCCCAGGCGGCGGTCGCATCCGTTGCCGCGAACACGGCGCCGAGAGCGGTTGCCCCTGTCGCGGCTGCCTCGGCCAAGGTGTCGAGCTGGCCTTGGGGCAGACGGACATGCTGGACTCCTGTTTTGGACTCGAAGTCCGGCCGGCCGGCCGGGAGCGAGCCCTCCCATGAGACCAGGATCGACTCGCCCTGTCCCGCCCGAGGCGCGAGGGTCAATCGATCCTCGTCGGCAAGCTTCGCGGAATAGGCCACATCGTCGTGCTTGAGCGCCTGCAACAGCGTCGTCGACGTGACCGATTCGCCGGCTCGCATGCGCGCGGATAGCACGTGCCGAAAGTACAACTCGCTCGCATGTCCGGCATTAAACGCGTCGGCGTTCTGGCTCACGCGGAAGCGCCGGCTGAGCGGCGTGATGCGCAGGCGGCCGGTATCGGTGATGCTCGTCCACGTCGAGCCGTCCCACGCGGGGAGGCCAGCGGGCCTCCACGTGATGGCCATTTCAAACTGGCCGTCCTCGAGCGCGGTGACCACGTCCCGCACGACGTACAGCCGCGGGCGCAGCCACACGACGTCCCGGCGCCAGCGCGTGCCCATGAAGGGCTCCAGGGTGAACGACACGCCGCCGGCGCGATACAGATTCGCCTTCCAGTTGAGTTTCGCCGCGGACGCGTAGGGCGCGGGGTCCGTCAGCCATCGATCCGTGCGTTGCACGTGGAGCGCGTTCTGGTCGAAGTAGCGCTCCGTGGCCGGGCTGAACGCGGCCGGTGCCGACGGCCCCAGCCAGTTCGTGCCGCAGGACGCGAACGCGAGGAATACTCCGGGCGGATACACGCCTGCCGTGCCGGTGAGGGCCACGTAATCGTCGTCGGGCCCGAAGCCGCTGCGGAACGCCGCGAAGTCGAGCGCGGCGCTGGCCGGGATGGTCGGCCGCGCGAACTGGCCGCGGCCGAGCACGCTGAAATGCCGCGCGTTGTGCGGCATCATGGCCGGCACGCGCACGCCGGTGAACGCGTCCGGCGATTGCGGCGCGAGTTCGGGCCCCGGCACATAGCGATGCACGCCGTTCACGTATCGCCCTTGGAAATGGCCGGTGGGGTGCACCTCCATGGGCAGCGTCTGGAGCAGCGAGAGATAGCGGCCGTCTCGGTAGTAGCTCGCAAGAATGCCCAGCGGCAGGTGGTGGTCGATGCGGCCGGCCGGGCGCACACAGTGGCCGTTGAGCGGGTTGATCTTGTCCAGCCCCAGCGCGCGACGCGCGTGGCCGCTGTTGAAGAACTCGTAGCGGTCGTGGTCGAGCGCGTAACGGAAGAGCGTCGCGGGGAACTCCTCCTCGTGGCCGGTGTTGCTCGCGCCCGGGAGGCTCGGCGCCCAGCGCTCGGCCACGAGATGCCGGAAGAACGGATGCTTCTCCGCGCGGCGGTACGCGACGACGTCGCGGAGGTCGCCGGCCGGCCCGAGGTAGTCGTGCACGAAGTCGGCCATCATCACGTCGGCCATCCACGGCGCGATCGAGTGCCGGTTGATGACGCGAATCGCGTCGTAAGGCGGCGAGAAGGTGGTCATCCATCCGAGGTCGGGGCCGATGAGGAACTCCCAGAAGTTCTTCGTGATCAGCGCGTCCATAGCCCGGCGTTGCCGCGGGGTGAGCGCGTCGCCGTCGTCGATCATGTCGTACGCGCGCACGAGGAACTCGACGAGGTATTGGTGCGTGCGTGCCTGGTCCCGCAGCACGGCATCGAGGCATTCGCGCATGCGCTGCTTGTAGCTCGGCCAGCCGGACCAATAGTAGGCCATTGCGTTGTGGTACCAGCGTCGCACCGTGCCGTAGCCCGGCTGCTTGGGCGGCAGCAGGCTGTTCCAAGGGTCGCTCGCCCAGAGCGCATCGTCGGCCTCGAATGCCTTGCGGCACGCGCCGCCCAGTTCGACGTCGAGGAGCCAGGGCAAGTCGAGATTGCCCCGCGTGAGCCGCGCGGCTTGGACGCGCTTGGTGAACTGCGCGGCCGCGCGGCGCACGCCCTCCTCGGTGCTGCCGCCCAGGATGATGTGGTTCTTGCCGTTGCGCAGCACGTTCGCCGCGGTGCGCACGACGTAGCCGTCGCCGCCCGGGTAGTAGCCATCGGCCGCGCAGAGGAACCGGCCATACGCCGGCCACATCGCGCGGTTCGTGCCGAGCCGGCCCAGCAGGATCAGGTGGCGGCCGCGGTAGGCCGGCTTGAGCACCGGCCTGTCGGGCTGAAGCACCGCCGCATCGGTTTCGACCGGGAACTTCACTCCCGTATGCTTTGCGAGCGCGGCCTGAAGTTCGCGGGCCAGGCGCGGGTAAATCGCCGGCCGCGCGGGATAGACAATGACGGCGTTCGGCTGGCCGTTCGCCACGAGCCGAGTGGCCCCGTACGTCTTGCGCGGCGGAAGTTCTGGCCTCTCGACAGGACTCAGGCTCGCGTCGGCAATGAGCACGTTGCTCGGCTTGTCCAACAACCCTCCGACGCGGATCTCCACCTTCAGCGTCGTCGCCTTGCCGGTGCGGACGAGGTCTGCAATTTTCTGCCAGCGCCCTTGCTGGGTGTACGACATGGCCCGTCGGCCGACACGCACGACCACGCGCTCGTCGGACTTGATCCACGCGCGGAACAGCAACACTTGCCCGCTCTCGACGTTCGCCTGTTGCCAGAGCGTGGCGCGGGCCTTGCCGCCGGCGATTCGTATCTCCTGGCACGGCTCGCCGGCCGGCCCGGCGGCCGCGCGCATGGCCGCCTTGGCCCCGCCGCCGGAGAGGCGCCAACTGGCCGCGACACCGGCCTTGCCCGGCGCGACGAACGAGCCGTTGCGGAGGAGATTGCTTTCTTGCTCGCCGGCGCCCTGTGCATAGCAGGCCAGCGACAACACGAACAATGTGGTGGCGGTTCGCATGGGTTTTCTCTTCGTGCGTCTGGGGACGCGATGCAGGCGGCCGGTTGAAAGCCGAGCCCCCACACGCCCGGCCGAGAGCCTTCGTTGACACCAGCCCTCAGCCTAAGGTAACATAGCCTCAGCCCAGGCGACAACGAGAACGGGGCGCTTAGCTCAGTTGGCTAGAGCGCCTGCCTTACAAGCAGGAGGCCACAGGTTCAAGTCCTGTAGCGCCCACCCATCGCAAGCCCTGTCAGCAGATGGCAGGGCTTGTCTATTCTGCACCGTAGAGTGGGTTTCGTGGGGTTCTAGCGATTTGGGATCTCCCGCCTTCTTGTCTGCGGTTTTGTCAGCAGATGACAGCGATTTCCCCTGATTGTCAGCGTCCGGTACAAGCTGATCGGCCGCATCCGTGCCCGTTATCGCCTCAGAGTCATGCTCGCCATCAAGGGGAAGTGCCGGCAACACGGCCAGGGCTCCCGCCACGTCCAGCAGCCGGGGCCCGTGTACACGCCTGGCCGTCAGCTTCGGGTCGCTGTGTCGCATCGCAGCCTGAGCCGTGCGCAGGGGCACCTCGCCCTTGCTCAGGTGCGCCCCGAACGTGTGACGCAGCGCGTGCACGTCCAGCCATCGGCCGCGGTCGTCCTTCAGTCTGATCTCAGCCGCGGCCAGATCGCGGTGCAGGATCTTCACGAGGCTCTTGGGTACATAGAACACCGGCGTGTCAGCAGGTAGGCAGACAGGTAGGGGCTCCCCTGCGTCCCGGCAGTCTTGCCTCAGCGCCTCCAGCTTGCCGGCCAGCCACTGCCTCATGTCAGCCACAAGGTCAGCCCGCAGTGCGATCCCTGAGCCGCTTCGGTTCTTCTCGTCCGGTGCGTCAAGCACAACGTGCGGATGCTCGGCATCAAGCTCCAGTTGCCCGATCGTCAACGTGCGAAGTTCGTGCAGGCGAAGCCCTGTCAGCAAGAAGCTCTTGTAGACCAACGCTCGCTCGCGGCCAAGGGCCTCCAGTCGCTTGCGCGTTTCGGGCCTCAGCTTCACTCCAAGCTGTCCTTTGCGCGGGCCACGGCGAATAGTCATAGCGTCCCCAGACGCAACCCTCTTCATAACCCATCTCCGTTCCTAACCCAAGTTCCGCAGTTTGAGTCATAAGTCCTTTTCGCGGTCGCCAGTTCCATGAGCCCGGGCAAGCCGCGGTGGCTGGCGATGATGATCGTGTTGGAGCGGTGTGCGTGGACCTCTCGGATCACGCGCAGCATATCTTCCGCGAGCGAAGCCTCCATGTGGGCAAAAGGCTCGTCGAGCAACAGCAGACGCGCGTCGCAACACAGCGCCCGCGCGAGCGCTAGCCGTTGCTGCTGTCCGCCGGAAAGCTGCGGCGGACGCTTGCGAGCAAAGGGTGCCAGCCCCACCCTATCGAGGAACTCTTCCGCGCGGCAGCGGCGCTCACGCCGCGTGAGCGGCTCCGCTTCGAGCACGAACTCCAATGCGCGTCGGGCGGACATGTGAGGCCACAACGCCAGACTCTGGAACTGCATCGCCAAGTCTCGTTGTTCGGGCGGCGCGAGGATTCTCGAATCGGAGACGATGTGCCCCCAGAGCGCGATCTCGCCGCGATCGGGCCGTTCGAGCCCGGCGATGAGCCGCAGCAGCGTGGTCTTGCCGCAGCCCGAAGGCCCTCGTACCCACAAGACGCCGCCCGACTCCAACGAGAAGGAAAGATCGTCGAACACGAGTTCCGCACCGTAGGATTTGGCCACAGCCTGGATCTCAATGGCGGATGATTCGGTCGAGTTGGACACGAGAGCTACCCCAGCAACCGCAAGAGGCGGTCCTCGACTAGCAGGACAATCAGAAGCGCACTGCCGACGGCGGCCAGATTGATGAGGCACAAGCCGGCGGTCATGGCTTCAGGGCCGAAGTGCAACAACGTGAAAACGCGCACCGACAGTGGCGCCATGCCGGGCGGTGCGTTGAGCACCGCGATGTCCACATCGCCAAACGACAGCGCGAACACGAGCACGCCTGCACCGAAGAGTTCGGGCCGCAACAAGGGCCATTCGATGCCCACGCACCGCCGCGGCCATGAGACGCGATGCACGCGGGCCGCTTCGAACAACCGGCGATCCATCTGCGCCATGCCGGCGAACAGTACGAGCGCAGCCAGCGGAGCATAACGCGAGCAGTAGCTCACGATCAACCGCGCTTGCGGATTGTACAGCAGGCCCAACGCGGCGCCTAGTTGATTGTGCATTTGGATGGCGGTGACGGCCGTAATGCCGGACGGGATGCACATCGGAGCGAGCAGCGCCATCGCTGCGGCGGCCGAGGCCCGCGCCGGCAGTCGTCGCACCACGTGCGCCAGCGCCCATCCCGTCGCCACCGATATCACAGAGGCAATGGCGCTGAACCACAGGGAATTCACGATTTCACCCGCGCCGGACCGCCACGCGCAGACGATCTGTCGAGGCGATCCGCTCTTGACGAGAATGGCGGCGAACGGCGTGGCTATGGCGAGCATGAACGGCGCGGCGCAGATGGCCGTCCAGACCCAACGCCGCCGCGCCAGATCGAATCGCAATCGAGGCGTAAGCGTCGGCCCTTGCCGACACGACATCCGCCTCGAGGCCCACCCACTCACGAGCAGAATCATTCCACCCGCTACGCCCATCAACGGAAGCGCCGCGGCCATCGCTCCGCCGAGGTCGAACTCGGCGCTCGCGCGCGTGTATATCTCCACAGAATACACGAGCACTCGCAGCAAGAGCGGCGTTCCCAGATTAGCGCCCGCAAACAGAAAGACGACCACCGCGCTCAGGGCGATCTGTGGAGCGATCAGTGGAAGCGTTATGCGCCAAAGGACGGCCAACTTGGAGCAGCGCACCAACGCGGCTTCTTCGAGCCGGCCATCGACGAATCGCAAACTGGCGGCCACCACGGCCAAAGGGATGGGATAATACGACAGCGCCAAGAGGAGGACAACGCCGACGGGGCCGTAGATTGTGAGCCAGGAAGGCCGCCATCCCAGCCACGAATGGAGTCGCTGGATCGCCAGCCCATTATCGCCCAACAGGTAAATCCATCCTTGAGCGCAGACGTAATTCGGCGCGAAGAACGGGGTGAGCGATACGACCAATATCAGCCGCCGGCCGGGCAAGTCGCTTCGGCAAAGCAGGACCGCCAAAGCCGCGCCGATGACGACGGCGAGTCCGGCCGCGAGTGCGGCGATGCACACCGTGCGGCCGAGCAAGGCGGGGCGCCAAATCAGCGTCGCCCACGTTCCGCCGTCCAGATTCCATGCCGCGCGAATAGCCGTTACAGCCGGCGCGAAAGCCACGAAAACAAACGCGCACACCGTAGCGGCGACGCCCCAGAAAAATGGATGGGCGAGTGCGTGAGGAGACAAACGAAGCCCTTTGGGATGGAACAGGGCAGAAATGCGTTTAACGCCGCTTCTCATCGGTTCAACGTCAACGAAAGGGATTGCACGGCCCTGGACACGTCGGGCATGCGGGCGGCAACTGCGTCAAAGGACACGTGCATCCGTTCGATCCGCCTCAACGGCGGTACGCGAGGGTTGGGCGAAAGGGACTTGCGCAAAGGGATTTGTGCGGAGCGGCTTGCGGCGAGAGCCGTCTCCACCTCGGGACGGAGTAAGAAGTCAATCAGTTTCTTTCCGTTGGCCGGATGCGGACCGCCCTTGATGAGCGCCACCGTATTGGGCAACACCAACGTCCCCAGACCGTCTGCATCGGGGAACACCATCGCAATGGGCTGGCCATCCTCAATCGCCGCGTTCGCGTCATCGGTATCGGTCAAGCCGACAAAAAGTTCGCCGGCCCCGACCATGTTCTTGACCGTGGCGTTGCCATCGACCCACTTGACGTCATTGGCCGCCCAAGAGCGCAGCAGGCTCAGCGTGCGCTTCGGGCCGAGCGCGGCAAAAAGCGCGGCCACGTGTGTGTAGGTCGTGCCGAAGAGCGGATACGCGATAGCGACCTTGCCGCGCCATCGAGGCTGTGCGAGATCGAAGATAGAACGGGGAGCGTCGGCCGCGGCCACGCGGTTCCGGTTGTAGATGAGCACCCGTGCTCGGGCCGCGAAACCGCACCAGTACCCGTCGGCGTCGCGGTATTCCGGGGGAATGGAGTCGAAGTACTTGGACCGATAGGGAGTCAAGCGCCCGGCTGCTTTGAGCCGGATCGTCTGGCAAACTTCGTTGTTCCAGAACACGTCGGCTTGAGGACGCGGCCCCTCGGCCAGCAATCGGTTGACAAGTCCGGTCGTCTTGACCGATTCCGCGTCGTACACGCATAGCACGCGCACGTCGGTCTCTGCCTCGAATCGACGCAGGATGGGCTCCGCGTACATTTGATCGAGCGCACAGTAGACCACGACGGCGTCCTGATCGTTCCGCGCGCAACCTGCCGCGAGCGCGGCTGCGAGGAGGGTCCAACTACTTGGGCGCATGAACATGGCCGAGAATCCTCGCCGCGACGTCGAGCCGCCAGGGACAGAGTTTGTACTTCAACCACGCGTCGAAGCGGTCGCCCGGGCCCAAGCGGCCAAACAGATAGGTTTCGGTTTGGCCTGGCTTGATGTTGTCGCTGGAGCTTTCTCCCTGGAACGGCGCCACCCCTTTGATCACGATACGCCGTTCTTCGACGATCTCACCATTCGCATCCACGCGCCGATAGTGAAGCGTCAGCACGCGATGGTGGCGCTCGCCCGGCATGTTGTGAGCAAGGCAACGATTGCGCACGCGCACGAGAACGCCGCGGGATGAGATCTCTGCATCCATCGCGACGGCCGACTGCACGAGCTTTTCATCGTGGCCTCCCAGAAAGCGGTGGCTTCGTCCCGGGCGGCCGTTGCGAGCCACGCGGGGCAGGTGGCAGTCGGCGCATCCGCGGCCCTGCTTGGCGGCCGGCGAATTCTTCCAGTCGCCGAAGATGCTGACGTGACACAGGCCACAGAAAGCCGGTGTGCCGAAGCCCTGCGTGGCTCTCGGCCGGCAAGGAGCGACGGCGACGGTTCGTCGGCTGGCGACCCCGTCGCTTCGAGCGTGGCAAGCCAGACAATCAACGCCGGAGTCGCGGCCTTGCGCGCGGGCGTTGATCTGTTCAGTCCGCTGGAGAACGGCCACGGGGTTGGGCGCGTGGCAAGGGATACAATCCTTGGGCGACGGGACCATGTCCAGGCGCGTGCGCATGCCCACGCCGGTCATGCTCAAAGCATGTTGCGAGCGCCGCCATTCGGCGGACTCTCTCGGATGGCATGTCTCACATCGCTGTCGTCTCTCCGGCGGGGGCGAAGCCGTGGGGCGGCGCCGCGCCCACCGAAACGTGGCGAGCCAGAAGCCCCCCGCTAACGCGACCAGCGCGGCCACCGCGGCGGTTCGTACTGACCCTGCCGCGGAAGCGGGCCGGAAGGAGCGCAACTCGATGCGGCGGTCTTGGGCAGCCGGCACTATTGACCTTCCTTTATCTTGGTCAGCACACTGCTGGCCTTCTTGAGCATCGCGTCAAGATCGCTGACCGCGGCCCGAATAATCTCGTCGGGTTGCGGATTGTTCCTGATCATCTCGTCGCGCTTTTGTGTGGCCGCCGAGATGAAGTCGCTGAGCACCCTTACGGTCTCGCTGATGTATCTGCTGTCGTGGTTCTCAACGAGCGCGTCCACGTGGCGGCTCAGCTTGTCCAGTGTGGCGGAGATGCGGCTCCAGTGCTCGACATCGAGGTCTACGTCGGCAGGGCGAAACTTTTGCTCGATAAATTTCCGCGCGGCCGCGTGCGCAGACGATTTCGGGGTGAGTTCGTTTTCGAGCATCTGGGCGGTTTGCCGGATTTTCTCGTCATCAGGGCTGTAGACCTGCGCTTGCTTGGCGAGTTGCAGGGCCTTCTCAAGATTCGCTCGCCACTCCTTGAGAGGGCGCTGCAACGCGGCGCCATGGAGTTCCAACACACGCCTCATGATTCCCGGCGCCTGCTTCCTTTTTTCGCTGGCGATATAGTCTCGCCACCTGGCCACATCAAACCCGGGTGCCAGACGCTTGAGACGAGCCTCGAATATGGATTGTTTGCGCCGAGCAATGTCGATGGCTTTTTGCGGCGGCCGGTCGGCAAGCAGCTTTTGCATGTTCGCAGCGAGCTTTTCAGCGTACTTCTTAACGTCGGGCCAAGACTGGGCCGCTTGCTTGATGGTTTCCGCGGCCGCGTCGTAATCCTTTGCGTCGCACAGGTCCTGCGTCTTGCGAATGAGGCTTCTGACTCGAGCGAACTGGCTGTCGAAGCTGTTTTCGATCTCGCGGAGGTTGCTGAGAAACTTGCTCAACGGCCGCATGGGCGCTTCCCAACTGGTGATGATATCGATCTGGCCTTTTGGCTCTTCAAGCACGAATGGACGTTGCCCCAACACGAGATTATCCTCGGAGACGACGGTCAGGTATTGCAGGGCGGCGTAGTCGATGCTGAGCGTGGCCTTTCCATCCAGATCGGTCATCTTACCCGTGTAGTCTTCCGGCTTTCTGGAGAAGCCACTGTTGCTGAGGAACATGGCGGCCCGCGGGATGGGCGAGACTCCGTTCCGCGCCAGCACCCGCACGGTCACAGTCCCTTCGACCGGCTGCGCTCGCCTGGCCGCGAGGATTTGCGACCCGTTCTTCGGCGGCGCAAGCGTCTCGCCGCGGCCTACGACCGCGCATTGCGCGACGCCGTCCTTGACCGATTCAACTTCGAGATATGTCTTCGTGAGCCATCGCGCCGAAAAGAATCGTCCTTGGTGATCAAAGAGCATCTTGCGAATACGAAGCACATCCAGGCGTTTGGGCATGACGTGGAGTCGTCCAGCCAAGGCGCCGCCTCGGAATCGCACCGTCGCCTTCTCGCCGGCATGCTCGTAGACCACGCCTGACGGCGAGAAGGCCGCCAGCGCCTGGCGCATCGCGATGGACGCCAGCAGCCGGCGATGCATTGTCGTGTCGATGTGGACGCGGGTCAGGACGCCGTCTATGTGGCTGTATTCGCGGAATCGCACTTCATACCGGTTATTCTCGACGCCGATCTGCCAAAGGAACAGCTTGTGCGGTACGGGCGGCGTGAGGCACCGGGCCACGTCTAGGTCGGTGAGCTGGGTCAGGCCTTTCTTGGAGGCGAGCGTCACAAGCCGCTCCTCCAGCCCCTCATTAGGTTCGATGCGGATGAGCCCGCGAAGAAACCGGCTCAATCCTGCGCGAATGTCGTCGTTGCATCGCCGGCGAAAGGTGGGGGTCAATTCCGCGTTGTGAGAGAATTGAGCGACGATCGCAACGCTGTACTGGCCGCGCACGTCGCCCAAAATGTCGGCGAGGTCGGATTGAGGCGACGCAGCAAGAAACCAGACGAGGGCGAGCATGCTCTCTGTCATCAACATGGGGAACGCCTCACTCTGAAAAACTCACCGTGTGCGCTCGCCAGCAGGCGACGTGATGATCCGCCGATCCGTTGACAAACGCTAGATCTTGGGCCGCTAGGCAGCGGCCTTCATCGGCATAACGGCATTCTCGATAATAGGGACATTCCAGCGAGCGGCCATCTCGCTCCGCCCTGCCCTCCGGCCGGGCATAACGCCCGGCCGCGGCCGCAAGCATGTCGGTCGTGTACGGATGGTGGGGAAGGCTTGGGTCAAAGAGCTTTTCTGTCGGCGCTGTCTCCACGATGCGGCCGGCGAACATGACCAGGACACGGTCGCACAATTGGCGCACCACGGGCAGGTCGTGCGAGATGATGAGATACGCCACGCCGCGAGCGGTGCGGAATTCGTTGAGCAACGCAATCAACCGGCGTTGGAGCGCGGTGTCGAGATTGGCCGTCGGTTCGTCGGCCACCAGCAGCCGCGGCGCGCTTTGAGGCAGCCGGCCGTCTTCTTCCAGCCCCCACCCGAGGGCGGCCAACCCCCGCGCGATGATCGCGCGCTTGCGCTGGCCGCCGCTGAGTTGTGAGGGATAGGCCGCGCTGTGTTCCGGGCCGAGCCCCAGGAGGGAAAACAAGTCCTCGGTGGCGCGATTCAGGCGATCAGCAGCCACTCCGGGATAGTGGACTTGGTAAGCTTCGAGCACGCTCTGGCCGACGGGCAGGCACGGATCGAGGCTCAGATCGGCTTCCTGGTAGATGAGTTGAATCGACGAGCGGAACGCGCGCCACTCCAAACGCTTGAGCGCTTCATAGGCCCGCCAGTCGCCCCCCAGCCGAACGAATCGGGAGCCACGGTCGTTGGCAAGGCTGTTGACCAGTAGCCGCGCCAGCGTCGTCTTGCCGCAGCCGCTTTCGCCGACCAGCGCCACGCTTTCTCCCTCGCGCACCGCCAGGTCGACCGCGACGACCGCGGGGGTTTGCTGGGGCGACACTTGAAACGGCCGACGAGACAGAAAGGTCTTGGCGATCCTCTTACTTCGAAGGAGAGGCTCTGCTTCTCCATCAATGCGCACATCGCGGCGGGCCGCCCGCGCTTCATCGTAGGCATCCAGCAATTGGCGAGTGTGTTCGTGCAAGTCCGGCGCGCGGTCGAAGATGTCCGCCACAGGCCGCACTTCACACAGGCGGCCATCCTTCATGACCGCGACTCGATCGGCGATGTGACGAATCACATCGAAGTCGTGAGTGACGATCAACATGCCCATCTGGCGATCTGTGCCGGCGGCAGCCTCTTTGATCAACTTTCGAAACAAGTCGATCATCTCGGAACGGATGCGGATGTCCAATCGGGCAAACGGCTCGTCCGCCAGGATAACCCGCGGCCGCAGAGCCAGGATCATGGCGAGCAGGACGCGCTGGCACATGCCTACGCTTAATTCGCCTGGCAGGCAATGGGCCGCCACCATTGTACCCTCTCGCCGACGAAACCGCACGCGATCCAGTAATTCCTCCCAGGACGGCTTGTGCGCGGCGCGGCCTCCTCTGCCGAGGCACGTGTTCAGCTGCTTGGCCACCGGGACGTGAGGATGCAACGCCGCGCGGGGTTCCTGGAACAGGGCGAAGACATCGTTGTTTCTGTAGTGGGATCTCATGCGCTTGAAGAACCGCCGACGCCCGGCTCGGAAACGCCGCGAAGCGACGTAATTCCGGATTTGCGGCTCGGAATGTTCACACGGCCCCGCGCCCGCCTCCAGCACAGGCCGGCCGCAAATCTCAAGCTCGCCTGGAATCACGCCCGGATAAAAACTTGAAAGATTCAACAGGCTGTTGATCAGCGAGGTCTTGCCCGCGCCGGATTCGCCCGTCAACGCCACAATCTCGCCGGGCCGAAGCGAAAGTGAGACCTCTCGCACGATGAACGTCAGCCTCTGTGTATCTGGGGCGAGGAGAACGACGCTCAGATTCCGCACAGAGAGGATTTCGTCTCGGTCCATATTCATGCCTGAAATGACGCTTGCTCCTGGCGTCGGAGCGCATCGCCCACATAGGTGAATCCGCAAATGAACACGATAATGCAAAACAGCACGGGCGCGGCCGCGGCGAAATTGTTGTTCACGAGCAACGGCTTGGCGAAGAGGCTGCCCCACGTCGGGAAGTCGGGCTGGTCTTTTTGCAGATAGGCCATGGTGACATCGAGCAAGATCACCTGGCCCCAGATCATCGATCCCTGAATGGCCAGAATGGAGCGGCAGTTGTTCTTGATGATGTGGCCGAACAGAATAGCGGGCGGGCTGAGCCCCAGGGTCGCCTCGGCCTCAATGAAATTCCGAGCGCGCAGGTAGCGCACCTTCTCTCTCACATGGTGATAGACCAACGGCGTGAACACCAATCCCATGATCGGGATCAACACCGTCAGGTACGCGCGCCGCCCAAATACGATGGCCGCCGCCAGCACAATGAGAACCCGGGGAAGAGAATCGAGAATGTTGATCAGCAAGTCAATGAGAGCGCAAAGCGCGCCTCGATCCTTGTAGCCTGCGAACGCGCCAAGGCCCGTTCCCAACACCAGCGGCCCGGCGACAGCGCCCAGCCACGGCCCGATCGAACGTCGGCCGGCGTAGAGGATCTGAAGCAACAGGTCGTGGCCAAACGCGTCCTTGCCCAACCAGCCGCGCTCTGGAAACAAGGGCGCCAGAATGCAAGCCGCGAAAATCGTCCCCATGCAAAGCCACACCGCGCCCACCAGGCCGTATTCGATTTGCTGCGGCCACGTGGTCTGAGGCGAGCTGAAGAAAACGAGCGAGCGGCGCCCCCAACGACGCATCGCTCGAAGCGGGCACAAGAGCGTTCGCAGCCGCGTCCGGCGCGCGGCGGCAAGCCCTCCCCGCATTGTGAACTTAAAAGCGCCCGCCGCCAACTCCGGCAGTGCGGTGGCCGCACGCAGCGTCTCCCGAATCCGGTCGCGCCACGGGATCACGCTCTTCTCAGGCAACGGGCCAGGCGTCAGAATAGACCGAAGCACCCGCTCCGCCAGCGCGGCCAGTCGGACCACCAATACGGCGATCACGCACACCGCGATGAGCCGCGAAGCTGCCGGAGGCGCGCCGAAGCGAGGATCCACCGCGTCCAGCGCCAGGCGGCCCAGTCCGTTGATGTTGAATATCTTCTCCACCACGATGGTTCCGCCGAGCAGCGCGGGAAGCCGGGGGCGAATCGTCTCCACTACGGACACGGCGAACCGGCGCCAGTAATGTCGAAAATCCGGCAGCCCCAGCACCCTGCCCAGCAACACGTGAGGCCGCGCCAACTCCCGTTTCAATTCATCGGCCACGTGCGACGCCATCTCGGTCACGCTCAAGTCCGACAGCGCCAGTACGAGAACGGGCCAGAGAAAATGATCCGGCCATCGCCGCTGCGTGAGCAACTCCAGCACGAGGTAGCCGGCTGCGAACACGGGAAGACTCGACAAAACCGTGAACGCGGTCCTGAACAAATTGGCGCCCGGGCGCCGCGCGGCCAACCATCCTAGCGCCGCGCCCAGCGGAGCCGAAATGCATAGGCTCGCGGCCACCAGCCCCAGCGATTTCAACAACGCGAAAAAAGCCCGGTAGAAATCGTATCCCAAGCCTCGCTCAAACACATCGGGACACCGCCCCAACACGGCAAGCGGCGCGGCCGCCAGTAACTCGGCGAACTCTCTCATGCGCGCGAACGGCGCCACCCCGTCGTGAACAAACACCGGTGCCGCAAGGCACGCGAGCAGCCCGGCCGCGGCCACATGAATCACGACGTCGAATCCGCCCGCAGCGGCCTGATAGAGCGCCCCCTTCCAAGGCGACGTGTGTATGCGGCGTGGCCTCTGTGCGTCCATAAAGGCGGCTCGTCCCTCACTCACCGGCGGTCACCGCCCACTCCGGCCGAATGGACCATTGTTCGGGCCGGCCAAAGAGATAGTAGGGGTGGATGACGTAGCCCTGGATACGCTCAGAGAAGGCCGCATAGCGGTCCAACTGCCACAAGGGGATGATGGCCGCGTCCTCGTGCACAATGCGATGGACCTCGCGGCTGAGGGTGCGGATGCTGACCGGGTTGTCCGTGACGCGAAGCTGCTCGAACGTCTTGTCGAGCACGCGGCTGCTGTAGCCCCAGAAATTACGCCCGCCCGTCTCGACCACTTTCGTTCCGTCCTTGCGACGGCGATACGTGCGGGTGCGGAAGAGAGGCGCCACATCGTAAAGCCCATTCTCGAAATCATAACGATAGTAAAGCAAATCAAATCGCCTATCCCGGGCGCGCGTCGCGAAGTCGTCGGCCGTTTTGGCTCGATCCAGCACCACGTTCAACCCCAGCGCGGCCCACTGCTTCTTGAATTCGACACAGACCTGTTCGATACGGATATCGCCTGGCGGGAACACGAAACGCAGCTCGCCTATGGCGGCAGGGTCCACGTGGGCGGCCTTGCAGGCATCGTCCATCAACGTGCGAGCGAGCGAGAGATCCTGCGCCCTCGGCTTGATGTCATGATTCGACGCCCACACATTCTTGGGGAAGGGTCCGGACAGAAGTTTGTGGGCGAGGCCGCCGCGGCCGCCGTGATACACGGATTCCAACACCTTCATGCGGTCCAGCGCGTAAATCAGCGCCTGGCGAAATGATTTCTGCGCGATGAGCCTCTCCCTCTCTGTGGGGTGGAATCCATGCTTCGCATACTTCAGGCCAATCATGTACACGGAGCTGGCGAGGTAGGAATGCACGTGAAAACCGCCGGTCGTCTTGAGGCGTTTCACCTCCTCGGGCCCGACCTCGGGAGCCAGATCAATCTGGTTGCGTTCGAGGTGGTTGACCAGGCTGCGCTGGTCGCCGAACGTCTTGAGGATCACCTCGCTCATCTTTGGCAAGGTCTCGTCCGTAGTGGGATATCGCCGCGCGAAGGACTCGTTGGGCACAAGGCGAATCTCGTAGTTCACGTCGTCGATGTCGTCCTGCTTTTGAATGCAAAATGGCCCCGCGCCGGGGATGCTTTTCAGCCGGCCCCTCATGCGCCCGTCCGCGGTGCGCAAGATGTGGCGAGGCACAATGGGGAAAGTAAACAATTCTTTGGGCACAGGCGTAGAGCGCTTGACATAAACAGTCAACGCAAGCCCGTCGTTGGGATGGATTTCAACTTTCTTGATGTAGCTCCCCAGGATGGGATTGTACGTGGGGCGGATGGGCTGGCTGAGCAAACGGATCGTCCATTCCACGTCGAGAGCGGTCAACCGACGCGGGGCGCTGTCTTCCTCGCTACGACTCCAGAAAATGTTCTTCTTGAGTTTGAAATCGTACGACAGCGACGCGGGCTGGGAATAATATGCGGCAAGGTCGCGGACAATGTCGGTCTGGCTCCGATGCACCATGAGGCTGTTGAAAAGGAACCGGCAAAGCCGCTTCTCGCACAACGTCGTGCTGAGCAGCGGATTGAGAGTGCTGGGAAAGGTCAATTCGCCATAGCGCAGCACCTGGAAAACCGCCTCCGCGTTGGTGACAAGACGCGCCAACGATATGCCGTCGTGCAAGTTCAGGTTCGCAACGCCGGGTTCGGAGGGATTGGCCACGCCGACCTCACGAAGCTGCTTGATGACGAGGTCGGGCCATCGTTCCTGAGCGCGATACCAATGGGAGCAAATCGCCTCCTTGCGCAGTGCGTCCTTCTCGCGGCGGGACCGCTTCGATTGGGCCTGTCTCCAGAGTTGCAGACCTTGCCGAATCTCGAGGAGCGTCCTCTCCTTCAGTTGGCGAAGAATGTCGCAAGTGGTGCGCTCTTTGGGCAGCACGTCGAGAATCTCATCCGCCGTGGCACGCAGATTGTCCCAATCCTTCTTGTCATAGAGGTTCCGAATCACCTTGGATGCGTACGTCGCCAAGCGGCTCCTGGCCGCAGCGACAATATCAGATTTTGGCAGAAGCTGGCTGTACCGCCGGTAGAAGGCGGCGTATTGATCGAAGGCCTCCCGCGGGGTCAGATGGCTCTCGCCGGCCTGAATGCGCGCGAAATGAATCTGGGACAAACATTGGGCCATGAGTTTGTTGTCAGCTTTGTGGATCTTCCGACGAATGCCCGGACTGCGCTCCTCCAGCATGTCGATTTGCTCCTGCTCCCGGTCAAGGAAATCCTGAGCGCGGTCGAGCCAGTCCTGGGCTCCCGTCGCATCCTTGGCCTTGATATGCGCCAAGGCCTGCTGGACACAGCGGAAGCTATAAGTCTCCATTCGCAAAATGCAGGATTCGGGATAGCCAGGGCTCGGCTGCTCTTCTCCATCCACCACACGCACGAAACGGAAGGTCTGAATGTGTTGAGGGGGTTCCACGCGTTGGCATTTGATGGTCTTTGTGTCCCCAGTAAGCCGCTTGATCGTTATCGACCAATAGGGCTGCTCCTCCTCCTTCGCGTTTCCATCCTCCTGGCCGGTAACAGGCTGAGCCAAAAGAGCAACCGCAAGCAAAATGGACAATGACGACCATCCGCGCAGATTCGGGCCAACTTGCCCTCGCATGGTTACAGGCCTCCTAACTGGCGACTCATTCGCAGATACTCCTGCTGCTGCATGTCCCAACCGGCTTGGCGGCAAGCCTCGGCCATGGCCTGAAGCACTTGCGCCATGCATGAGGATGACCTGGGCCGCAAACCGCCCAGCATCCTGAGGGCCATTCGGTAGCGATCCAACGCCAAAGTATACTTGTTCCGTTGATTGAAATACGCGGCGATGTTGCACATGGCCTTAGCCCGGTCCTCAGGCGACCGGATAAACCGCGCATAGGTCTGGACGATGCGGATCACTCGTTCGTCCGTCGCGTCGAGCTTCTCGCGGCCCGTGTAATCCGACAGAGAGAGCTTCGCGCACGTCGGCACACGCTTGAATCGCAACACTCGCGCGGTCTCTCCAATTCCGGCAGCGATGCCAAATACGTTTCCAAAATTGAAAATATGAGCCAGCGCTAGCTCCCTTCGCGCCGCATCCGGCTTGCCCAACTGGTGGTACACATACGCCAGGTTGAGATGAGCCGGCGCGAACGCCGGCTCGTCGCGCACGACGCGTTCGTAGTTGCGAGCCGCGGCCTCCCAGGCGTGATCGATGCTGTACACGTTCCCCAACAGATGCGGAAGATAAGGCGCCTTCGGGCAATCCAGCGTTTCAAGCAGGCTCCACGTCAACTCGTCGCGACGAAGTTTGCCGCCTGCCGAGAAGTGAGCCCACACAGCTTCGTAGCGGGCAAAAACGTCGCCTGTGATCGTCACAGGCTTGTCCGTCTCGTACTTTCGAAAACGGACCTCGTGTTTTCCTGGAGGCAGAAAAACACGATGCGACCGGAATTTCCACAATTCGCTCGGATTCTCCAGTCCGATGTCGATCATGTCGACCATGATGAATTCGGCGTCAGGCGGCGTTCGAAGCGCGGCTTTGCTCAGTTCTCGCCAGAGCGCGTCATCGGCGAACCTGCCGTCCTCCACTCGGCGCCGCGGCCTTATCGGGCGGCCCTGGGTCGTTGCCGCGATGGTTGCTGACTTCTGTGGCCGGGTTTTCTTGGCGGCGGGCGCGGCGGGGCTTGGGCTGGCTGGCTGGCGCCGAGTCGCCGCGGGGCGCGGCCGGCGTTGGGAAGGCTGAGGCGTGGGCGGCGGCGATTGAGACGCAAGCGATTCCTCTTCTGGTTGAGAGGAAGGCCGCTCGCGCTCATCAGGCGCAGCCGGTTGACTGACTTGGGGACTCTGCGGCGATCGAAACAGGAAGAAGACGACCGCCACAGCGAGCGCGACCAACGCACCGGCTCCAGCCGCAATCAGCGGAATGGGCAACCCTCGAGGCGTGGGAGGCCCATGACGGGCCGGCTGAGCCGCACGGGCGTCAACGCGCCTCACCTGCTGGGGGCGTGTCTTCCGTGCCGAGCCCACCGTGCGGCGAGGCCGTTGAGGCGGCGCCGGCGGGGTTTGCGGAAGACGCATTCTTGTCCCGCAGGACGCGCACCGCACCCGCTGTCCCGCCAGCGCTTCGTCAAAGGCGTTCTTCGTCTGGCACCGTGGGCATGTAATGGTGATAGGCATTGGACGATTCGCTGAACTGTTGGGTGCGCCTCAGTCCAGCGACTCCTTGGCGAAAGAAACAGTACTCAACAGTTGCACCCATTTGATCGTTTCGGCTATGCCGACAGATGGCGGGTACTTGGCAGGGAACATCCGCTCATCGTAGAAAAAGTGCAGCATCTCTTCGTACCGACCGGCGCACAAATACGCTCGACTAAGTTGCGCCAGGAACAGGTCGAACCCCGCGCCGAATGCAGGATCCTGATAATCCGGGTTGCTGCGCCGGGTCTCGTCCCACAGATCGTCGCCGACGCGAGCCACGCCTTCAAACGCGGCTTGGGCCGCCGCTGCGCCCTTGGCCGCGGAACCAGCCCGAACGGCCTGGTATTGAATCCACGCCAGGCCCCAATATAACGTCTTGTTCTTGCGCTTGAACACGGAGTGCCCCATGTCGCGGGGCCGCCGCCGCGCCGCCGCCTGGACTATCTGCTTCGCGCGGCTCAGGACCGGCGGGGCGGCCGAAGCATGGTCGGCCAGCAGGACCAACGCCGCCACAGAGGCTTCAGGCGACGCGGCGTCTGTCACTGCGTCCAAGTCCTTCTCGGTCAACGTCGTCTTGGCTCCGCTCTTGCAAACATCGCAGACGGCTGCGCGTAAGCGACAGATCTCCCGAAGCGAGGAGAGCGCGTTCGGATGGCTGGCCGCGGCAGCGTAAGCCTCTTCGGCTTCCTCGTACCGCTTCTGCCACAGCAGGCGATCCGCCTTGCAAAAAAGCGCTTCCGGCGTATCGCCGGCCAGGTCGGGCTCTCCTACCGCATGCAGGCTCCAGTCCGCCAACGCGCCATAGACGGCCGGATCAAAGAACTCCAACCGCTGCTTGACGCGCAGGCCGCTGGGCAACTGGATATCGGGCCACGGGATGGCGACGTCCGGCAACGCGAAAACGTCCCGCCACTTGGAGAACTCGCGGGTTTTCGCAAGAGTGCGCTTTTCTTGTCGCTCTCCATCGGAGTGCTGCGATACTCCATCGCTTCTCCGCGTCTGTGCCAGTTTTCGCACGCGATCCCACGCGCCCGCGCGAACGCAAGCTACAATGTAATTCCTCAAAATCGCGCCACGCCCCCACGATGGATCGACGAGACTTCGATGGAACGCCTCGTCGCACACCGCAAGGCCCTTGGACGCCATGCCCGGGAGGGCGCTAAGCGCGCGGCCATGAAAGGATTGCACGTACAAGTCGCTGACGTCATATCGGAGACCTGCCAATCGTTTGCGGGCTTCATCCCGTCGGCCGGCCATGACGAGAGCTTCTGCGCCAAGTGCGATGGCCACCTGATCGGGCGACGAACCCTGCGACGCCACGTCGCGCGCCTCGTCCAGCGCCTTCGCCGCTTGGCGGGGGTGGCCCGATGCAAGATATAGCATGCCTTGGCATACCTTCACATAGGAAGCCAACGCCTGGGAATGAGGAAGAAGCACGACGAGCCGCTGGCCCGCATCAATGGCGCAAAGGAAAAGCTGGTCATAAACCTGCCCGCTGTGCAATCGACTGAGAGCGTCGCCAACATCCGTCCGGCCGACGCCCGCGCATTTGCTCACGTTCACATGCCGAGGCCGCCACACGATCCCAATCGCCGCCGCCACCACGGCCGCTCCAATCAGGAACGGCGCAATGATGTTGACGCCGACACGGCGCCAGTCGATAGGATGCGGAGGTTGGGGATCCATCAGAAATGGTTCAGAATCACGACGTAAAGATTTGCGTAGAGCCGGCGCACCGCCGAGAAGGCGAGCAAGCACACGTCACGGGAGGACGCCACGGCGATGCCGTTAGCCGTTGTGAGATTCTTGGGATAAGGAATGCGTCCGCTTTTCCCCGTTTCGATATCCACCCATCGCAAGGGATAGTGGCCCTGCACTTCGTCCCGTTTGGAGAAGTAAAGAATCTTTTGGCCGTACGGATCCCACGCTGGGGCCACGTTGTCGAATTGCTCGTCCATCACCACATCCCGAGCCACCACGGTCCCGCCGAGGATCGACCGCTTCGTCGGAACAACGACAATGCCCCATCGCTTCTGATCCTTGGAAGCGAAGACCGCGACATGCCGGCCGGTGGGCGAACTAGTAGGAGAACGGATATACGTCAGGCCGAGCGGCAATGTAAGCCGACGCTCCAATTTGTCGCCCACCTTTTTCAGGCAAAGATCGTACAGCCGTTGGCCCGCGCGCTTGCCTTTCTCTCTTCCATAGACGAATTGCTGGCCGTCAGGCAGCCATCGAGGCTGGATGCCCAGGGCCAGCCGTTTGGACTCGAATCCGCCGTTTGTTGGCGTGGCCAGAAAAATCTCGCCTCCAGATTCGTACAAGACGCGCGGCGCCCCGCCGGCCATGTAGAGCGAAGGATGACGCTTCATGCCCTGCCCCTGGGTGACCTGCACTGGCGCCCCATCGGTGGGATGGAAGTATACGTCCATATTCTCAGCCTGCCCCATTGTGCTGGACAGGACGAAGCTTTGGAAAGGCCGCGAACAGGACCAACTGAACATATACTCATAGCTGTTCGCCCGGTCGGCAAACAGCCTGGTCAGTTGGGGGCTGGAAAGATCGTAGAAAACCATCGCTTTGGTCGTCTGCCCCTTGATGTCTTGCTGGAGGAACGCCAGCGACTTTCCATCGAGCGACCATTTTGGAACAAAATGGTGGTTTTGTGATCCATATAGCTTGAAGCAGGCCAGAGGAACGATCTTGGGATTCTTCGCCGCCCGTTCGATTTCTGCGATACTGGGCGCTCGGCCAAGGGGATGAGCCAGCGTGTTCGCGAGAGAAATCAGGAATTCACCCCCGCCGGCGTGACGAAGACCGCCACAGCAGCCTATCACTAAGACCGCCGTCATGTGACAAACCGCATTGGGGCGCGAACGAGTCATGAGGATTGCTCCTTCAGTACGGAAAGCTACGAAACGTCCCGGAAGGGCTTTCTTGCCGCACGATCTCCCGCCTCGACGAAGAGCCCTTGCGCCGCAACTCGATTTGGTAAGGCAACCGTCGCCCGTCATGAGCTAGCGCTTTGAGCAGCCAGCATTCGCCGCCATCGACCTGACGGACCAACTGAAGCGCTACGCCTTGGGCAGGCTTGAGGAGCGTTATGGAACTGGTCTTGGGGGCGAAGCCGGAGATATCCCACCAATCCTGCCTGTCTCCTCGCCAAGGATCGAGTGAGCCGGTCAGGATCAAGCGCTTCACGCCGGGACCGAAGCGTCCCATGGAATCGGCTGTGAGCCAGTCGCCATTGGCGTCACCGACATGTGGGCCTCGGCGGGCTTTCTCTCGAAGAGAGACTTTGACTTCAAACTTGAGAAAGGATGGCGCCTGCTTCCACAGGCTTGTTGAAATGGTTTTGAGTTCGTTCGCGTCGCCACCTTTGAGGTACTCAAAGATACCGAGAATTTGCGAACGGCGCTTTTGCATATCCTTGACTTTGCTGCTCCGCGGACTCGATTGGACTCCCAATCTGACGAGCGCTCTGCGAATCGTTCCATCGTCCGCCTTGAGCGCCACCCTGGCGCACAACGTATCCATGTCACATTGAGGCGGCTTTTCATGATAAAGGCGTCTGTATTGCGCCTCCATGATGGCCCTCCGGTAAACCTCGAAGTAGCGGCGAAGCAATCGGCTCTCAAGGGACTGTTTCTCGATTGCGGCCAGGCGGCTTTTGACGAATCGCTCCTTGGCGCCGTCCTTCAAGCCTCGTTGATCCGCTTCCTTGTTCGCCCGATCTTTGGCCTCGTCTCTCGCACCCTTAATGAACTGGGCCATATGCTCCTTGATCTTTTTCGTTCGTTGTCCCAAGCGCTTGTTGCGAGGGAAAACCTGGTTCATCAGCCAGTCGACTCGCCCGGCGGCGTTGTTGCCCGCGTGGCGGCATTGGTCCACGTACCGGCGCACGAACGCTTCGCGGCCTTGAACGATATCCTCGCCGGCTTTCAGGATGGTGGGCTTGTCCACCAACGCGTGTTCGACAGTAAGAATCACCTGCGACATCCGGTGAGAGGCCACATGGCGAGGATATGCCGCCTCAATTAACATGCGATTCATGTGGATAGCGGCATTTTCTGAAAGCGCTTCCCGGCGCTTCACGAGAGACTGACATTCCGCCCCTAGAGGAACTCCATTGAAGTCCTTTGGATCATAGAAGTTCTTGTCTTTGAGTCTTTCATTGATGTATTTCAGTATCCGGCCACGAATTGCGTTTGATATCCCCTTGTGCTTGGCGGTAGACTGAATGTCGGAACGAAGCTGATCGGACATTTGTTCCCATATGCGTCGGCCGGGGCTGTTTTTCTTGCTTCTCCCCTGTTGGCTCAATCGCGCACAGAACCCGCGCCAATCCACAATATCGCCAGGACATAGCGGCCGGCCGGGGCCGGGCTGGACATCCGCCGCGATTGCGACCAGCCATTTTCCCCGATGGATTTCCGCGAAATCGACTGGCGCGGCTTCCGTCTGGAGGGGAATGACGAAACGCGTGCGAGGCGCGCCCCTCCTGGCTACAGACGCGAAATGAATCGTCATGCAGTGTTGGCCGTTCGTGATGATGTGCTCCACCCTGGCCGATGGCCCCGAGGAGGCGGGGGCCTGTGGGCCGCGGCCCGCCAGGTGATCGGCGCGCACGACAACGGTCGCGGCCAGGCAAGCCGTTTGTCCTGCCACGAGCGCAAGAACGGCCCACCACAGGACTCGATTCTCCGACCCGAAATTGGGGCTCAACATGGCGCTCACCTTGCCACAAACTCAATAATATGCGATGGCCGCTATTCAGCCATCCGACTCAGCCTTGAGCAGGAAGACCCGGCCACCTTGGGACAGGATACCCAACACGTTGGGCGTTATCCGCCAGACGTATCGGAGCGGCTGCACGGACAGTCGGCATCGGTCGATCTCCCGGCCGGTCTTGGGATCAACCCGGTACACGTAGCCGGAAGCGTCA
Source organism: Planctomycetota bacterium (assembly GCA_024278415.1). Next base: position 23,468 of record JAJRTI010000871.1, read on the forward strand.
CAGCAGTAAAGCGACCCGCGAAAGAGCGCAGGCGGGCCGACGATGCGACCCACGCTGGACAGGGCGGGGAAGGTCCACAGAACGGATGCGGCGCTCGCCTTCACGGCGTATACCTTGCCGCGCTCGGAGCATAAGTAGGCCGTATCGCCGTGGACGATGAAGGCGTTGCGCACTTTCCCGCCCACGCGCCACTTATGAATCACCTTCATCTCGTCGGCTTGCGCCGCATAGAGCCAGCCCGCGTCGTCGCCGAAAAAGACGGTCTTCCCCGAGACTACAGGCCGGCCATATACTGGCCCTTCCGTATGGATGTCTTGCTCCGACGCGGGGCTCAAGCACGGGAGGTTGCTGGCGTCTGGGCGAATGGCGAGCTTGCGCAGCCTGCAATCATCACTGCCAATAAACACGAACTTCTCTTGATAGGCGGCGGGCGACGCGAACATGCACTCGCGGCGGGATCCTGGCGCTTGAAACGGACGAATCTCGGACCGAGTTCCAGGGCTTTCCAAATCCAACGCATACACCCGGCCGTCCAGACCGCCCACGATCAGCACTCGCCGCGTGGATCCTTTGTCGCCGTACGAGACCACGCAGGGCGTGGAGTCGGTCCCCTGCTCCGCTGGCTCACACCGCCATCGAAAGTGGCCGTCCAGACGATATGCCGCCAACACGTTGGGGGCGTCGGCCATGATGATAGCGGTTTCGCCATCCTGAAGCTTCATTGCCAGGGGCTGGGACCGAGCCAGCCCCCACGGCGCCCCTTCAATCTTCTGCGGCCGAGGGCTGGCGGCGAAGGTGCGAACCAGCCTCAATTCGTTTGCCGCTGGATTATAGCGCATCAGCAGCACCTCGCCTTCCCGGCCGCGGGCCGCGAACAGACCGGGTGCCACGACGACAGGCGGCGACGCGGAGCCCAGAGACATGTCGACTGACCAACAAAACGAACCTGCTGGGGCTCCGTCCTGCGCCTCTTGGCTCATGTCCAATGCTGTCAGCCGCACGTACCCGCTGTCCATGGACCGCGACGCGAAATACATGCACTGGCCGATTGTCTGCGGCGGGTGCAGCGCGACGACCGCAATGGAAGGCGTCCGCCAGAGTCGTCTGAGAAAAACGGGCCGAGGCTTCATGTCGGTGACCTTCTGGCGGTAAAGGTCGACCCCGTCGCCCGTGAACGCTAGAGACTCGTCTCCCGTAGAAGGCGCTCCGGCCGGCAAGCGATCCACAAAGCAGATGGCTTTGTCCGTAGGCCCCGGCGGGCCGTACGGATAGAAGGCCTCCTCCGGGTTCATCGGGTTGGACCGGAAGCACGCGACCTCTTTGGCGGTGGTGGTTACATAGATCAGACCGCCAATGAGCGTTGGCCGATGCCACACCCAGCCGGGCAGCCGCAGAGGTTTGATGGGAGCCAGACGCGGGCGAGACAGAAACGTCCCGTCTCGCCGAAATTCATAGCCCAGCGCCCGGCATCCGAAGGGCTGATCGTTGAGGAAGAAGAACAGATACCGATCGAGGACCAGCATCCCCGCTTCCAATGCGCCCGCCGAATATCCGAGACGCCACTTGGCCACACAGGCGCCCGCGCGCGGATCAAGCACCCAAACGACCCCGGCCTCGGTGGGCACGTACAGGTAGCCGGTCGAACGTTCGTACGTCGGCGGCGCGGCGATACGCGAACCCAGTTGAAAACGCCCGCGCGGCCGCCCTTCCTCATCGACCACAAAGATGTCGCCATTGCGCATGGGCGCGCAAACCAGTTTTTTCTGGACCGCCCGGCCGTATCCGGCGTAGGCCGTCTTCGCCGGTTCGGCAACGATGGGCCGCATGGTGGGACAAACGGGCAGGACGAACCGCCAGGCCTGCTTGCCTGTGATATCGTAAGCGGCCAGGCTTCTGTCGATGGCCGACCCCACAAGCAACAACGACCGCCCAGACGCGGACTGCATGACCGTTGGGGGGAAGTCGATGTCGTAGCCAACCTCTCGGGACCACAGGAAGCTCCCCGACCGGGCATCGAACACGTAACAACACCCGTCGCCGATGCACGCCGCCACCCCCTTGTGGGCCGGCGCGGAGGTCTTGCGCCTCATCAGAATCGAACTGGCGATGGTCAGACCGTCTAACCTGGGCAGCGCAGGCCGCGGCCTGAGGCGCCTATGCGGCAAGGGTTTCAACGTGCACGCGACAAGGCTCAGCTTTTCAACCAGCCGTTGCTTGGCCAGGACGCGAGGGTCTTTCGCCGCCGCTTTTCTCTGCTCGACCAGCCGCGTCAAGGCGGCCGCGGCCGCCGCGAAGTCTTTCTCTTCGAGCGCCTTTGACGCCGCCGCAAGGGCCTGTTGGATAGCGGTTTCGTGCGCCAGTTCGTCTCGTAGCCTTGCGACAATCTCCTTGTGTCGCCGCCGTGCGTCTTCCAGAGCGGCCTGATGAGCGGACGCGCCGTTCGCCGGTGCGAACAACTCGGCGCTATCCGCGAACCACTTGTCCAACTCCTGGCACGCGTCAAGAGCGTAGCTCAACTCTGTGCAAAACCGGGCGTCATGGGCCGAAGCCAAGACTTTCCTGGAACTCCTTTCCAATTGCCCGAGACGCGATTGGAGGCGGGTTACGAAGACCCGCTGCGCTTGCTCAATGACAATGGAGCGATACTGAGAATTCGGGAACTGCTGGATGAAGTCCGCAACACCCTTAGTCCGCTCGGCGACGCCCGTCGCAGGGCTGGCAGTCCTCTGCATGAGTTGAGCGAAGGCCCTTGTTTCACGCGTGGCCCCGGCGTTCAAGCTCCTTTTCGGATATTGCTTCGTCAGACTGTCGAGCGTCCGGATCGCGTCCCGATACCGCTTTTTAGCCAACAGATCGTCAACCAGTTTCACCCTCGCCTTGAATCCGCGAACCCTGTATGTCTTCACGCCAAGCCAAAGCCCAAGCGCGAGGACGGCGATCAACGCCGCAAGTGCACCTCCCCACAGCCAGAGATTGGGCGAGGTCCGAGGCGCGAGCAACGGCCTGTCGTCGAACGGCCCAGGAGATTCGGAGGCCCGTTTTTCGGGAGGAGGAGCAGAGAGGTCGGAGACTTTCTGGGGATCCTCCCACGATTCGCTCTCTGGGCTGAGGACTCCCTCTTGGAGCCGCGCCGTACGCTCAGCGAGTCGCTCCTGGGGGCTCGCTTCGTCCGCCTGCCCCCGGGTGTCTCGCGGCGACGCGGCCGTATCCTCCCGCTCATCGACAACTAACACCTGAATGCGAAGGCCACCGATATCGATCACATCGCCGTCCTGAACTTCGTATTCCGGCACCGTCAAATTGCTCCCGTTCGCCACGACCCCCGCGCGGCATTGGGAACAATCCAGAAAACAGCCGTCGCCTTCGTCGGTGAAAGCAATGCGCCCCTTCGTCCCGATTCTGAACGCGCGCGTCTTGCCAACCTTCAGGAACACCGTCTTGGAACGCGAGTCGCGCGTAAGTATGAGCTTGAACATGATGGCTCTTGGGCGAATCCCGCCCGGCCCTTCACCTGCGGCCGGATGCGCCGCTCATTCCTTGCCGCCCGCGCGGGAGGGTTCCGAGGCTGAAGGGGTGTTTTTTGGGGGCGTCTCCTTGACACCCAGAAAGACGTTTTCGGCCCGCGCACTGGCCGCGATGTCAATCGCGCGGACTAGGGCGCCGTGAAGGACATTCGGCTCCATTTCGATGACGACGTCTCTCTTGCCCGTCTTGTTGAAATATTTTTCCAGCTTCTCGCGAAGCTGATCCAGCGGCACTTCCTCACCGTCCTGGACGCGGACCAGCACGGAATCTCCCTGCTTGCGTGTGAGAATCGTGAGGATCGTCCGTTCGGCCATCACCGCGCCGCGTGTGGGGAGGTCGGCTTCCGGCTTATCCTGCTGCGTTTCCGGCGGTGGAAGGTCGAAAAAGCGTTCGCGCACATACGTGGCGGTGACCATGAAAAAAATAAGCAAAAGGAAGGTGACATCGATCATCGGCGTCAGGTCGAGGGTCGCTTCTTCCTCCGCGAGCATGGACGTGCGCTTGGACTTGCGTTTGCGTCGCCGGCCAGACCTGGTGGTGCGGCGGGATTCAGCCCGCTGAAGGGGCTCGCGGGAAGGTTTGAAACCAACGGGCTCTGGAGAAGCTTGCTCGGCCCCGGCGGGCGCCTTGACGCGCTGCCCGCATTTCTCACAACGCACGCGTCGGCCCGCCAACGCGGCGGGCGCGGCAATGTGGGCGCCGCAACGGGAACACGCGAAGGTGATGTGGGTAGCGTCGGTCGTGTGAGTTGCGGAATCGGAAGGCGCCGCCTCCGGCGCCTTGTGCGGGCCGTGGGCCTCCTGCGCGGCAGGGGCCTCTTGCACAGAGAGTATTTCCCCACAGCGGGGGCATCGGTAGGTCTCGGCAGGGTCGAAACCCTCGACGTTCGGGTACAAGGCGTTGCAGCCAGCACAGCGAAGCACGTGTTGAGGCATGGGTGTCAATCCTCGCCTTGAACGCCTACTTTGATGCGCTTGATGCCGGCCTTAGCGAGCAACTGCATGATCTTGGCGACCTTCTCAGCTTTCGCGTTAGTGTCGGCCTTGAGAATGAAATCGGCTGCGCCTTGGGAGCGCAACTGCTCAATTTTCGCGGTCAACTGTTCCGGGGTCATCTCGGCCGGCTGGCCGGCGTCGCCGGGCCTCTTCTTACCGAAGATCACCTTGCCGTCCGCAGTGACGTTGATGGTCTGAAGATCCCGCGACGGCTCGGCATCTGCATTTTGAGCCTTGGGGAGATCGACCAGTTGCGGCCGCACCCCGAGCGAGGTGACCATGAAAAAGATCAGCAGCAGGAAGGTCACATCGATCATGGGGGTCAGATCGATATCTTCGTCTTCGCTGGCCACGACGGGAACTCCTGGTTACGCCTCACGGGAAGAGGCGTCAACGAAAAAGTCATCACCTTGCTTGTGCAGTTTGATTTCGATGCGGCGCGCCCATTCCGTCAGGAAACAATGAAGCGCAATGCCCGGGATCGCCACCCCGAGCCCCGCCGCGGTAGTGGTGAGCGCGAGGCCGATATGGTTAGCGAGCGAACTCGGATCGACCTCCATCCGCGAGGCGATGCTGCTGAACGCGCCGATCATGCCCCAAACGGTTCCCAGCAAGCCGATCATCGGCGCGAGACGAGAGAGGGCGGCGATCCAATCCAGATTGTGCGCGAGGTAAGGAACCGCGTCCAACTGCACCATTCGTTGGAGACTCTTGCGGAGCTTTTCCGTCTCTTCATCTTGCTTCGCATAGTACGTGGCGTTGAGCGCGGCGGGCAAAGAGCCTTCATGCTCAGAGACGATCAACGCCTCGTCAAAGCGGCCTTCCGCGGCAAGCTGGCGCACTTCTCTGTCATAGCGCCATCGGTGCCCGGCTGCGCCGCCTTGCGCCCGCCAATACGTCCACCCCCGCTCGATGCAAAGACCGATGCTGATGCACGAGAGCACGGCCAGGGCCACCAACATCCAGCCGCCGGCCTTGGCCATGTCGGCCAGCTTCTCCGGCGTCATCTCCACCGCACTCCGTTCGCTATGGAATACGATGGCCATAGCAATGACCAGTATGGCCAGTCCTGTCAGCTCCCATACAGTCATGGGAAGCCGGCCGCGTCCGCGCGGCGTTGGTGGATGAGTGGGTGCTTGCGGCATGAGCGGTGAAATAACTCAGACGTGCTCGGCTAGTTGCGCGGCGACCTTGCGCAGGGTGGTCTCGTGGTTGCGGATCTGGCTCTGGCAGACGGCGTGGAAAATGAGCGCGGGGATGGCCGCAATCAGGCCGGCGGCGGTGGTGGTGAGAGCGAAACCGATGTTGTCGGCCAACTCGTTGGGGTTGACGTTCGTGGCGGACGCTATGCGCGCGAACGCGCCGATCATGCCCCACACCGTGCCCAGCAGGCCCAGCATGGGCGCGCCCTTGGCGATGGTGGCCAGCTTGCTCATCCCGCGGCGCAAAGCCGGCAGCATGTCCAGTTCGATCTTGTTGTCTAACGCCAGCTCCAGCGCGTCCGGGTCATGGGGCCGTTTGGCGAGTGCGAAGCGGATCAACGCAGGAACGCTGGCCGGGCGTTTCGAGGTCTGTTCGAGAGCCGCCGCCAGTGCCTCGGACTTGGCGCCGACAATCAGAGCCTTTACATACGGTTCCGAATCTTCGGGAGGAATCTGGCGGCCGAGGAACGCCTGGCTTCGCAGCCCCTCGTCGCGATTAGCTTCCTGGACAACCGATCCGGCGAAGTCCCTCATTTCCTTGCGAGTCTTGCGGAACTCCCAGCACTTGACGCATCCGATCCAGATGGCCCACACAAACAGAGCGAAAATGATGTAAAGCGGCAACCCGCCGGCCACGATCATCTTGAGCACTTGATTGCTTTCAGCGGGAGCAGGGACAGGCGCTTGCGTGGTCGATGCCGCCGGCTCAGAGCCCGCGCTGGCCGCGCGGTCTTGCGCGCCCGCCCATTGAACGGTGGCCAACAGGCACAGCACGACCGCCAACAGCAAGAATCGCAGGGGGACGCTGTTTTGGCTCATCGGATATCCTCAAAACTGTCGGATGACGTAGAATTCGTAGCCCGCGCTGGAGCGACGGATGCCGAAGATGGTCTTGTGGGGGCGAATGCCTGATTGGGCGGCTCTCTCTTTCTCAAGAGCGGCCAGGGTGCGCTCCACCTCGACGGGATAGAATTGCAGCACAATCCCTTGAACGCGGTGTCCAGCTTGCCGGATAAGCGCCTCATCAAGAGGCGACACTCGACTATTCGCAGGAAACCAGTGCATGCGCCTCTCTTCAGCGACAGAAGCTTTGCGGACGGTGGGCCGTCCTTGGCTGAAATGAGAAAAGTAGGTCATCGTACTGCCGTCATAGCTTACGCCGACTTCGGCGTGGAAGAAATCGAGGATGCGCGCGTATTCGTCGACGGCAGGGACGGAAAACACAATCGTCCACCGCCCCCACGCCTCCGGCCCTGGACGATCCGCGTAGTCGCCATCCGCTCCGCCCGCCGCGGGTTTGCTGGCGGCCTCAGCCAACTTCTTGCGAAGCGCGGCCGCAACGTCGTCGAGACTGCGATTGATTTGCTCCTCAGTTCTTTGCTTGATTGCCTCTTGTGTCTTCTTGATATTGTCCACCACATCAGGTGTCGCCTCTTGGGGCGTGTTGGAGGGTTCCGGCGCTTTCTGCACATCAAGATTATCTTGTTTCGGCTGCTCGTCGATCGTGATGTCTTGCGGTTGATCGGCGGGTTCCTCTACGGGTTGGCCGCCAAGGTCGTTGCCTGGCGCCTGATACGGCAGGACTCCGACATTCGGGGGTTCGGGAGGGACGAAAGGATTTCGGAGACGCAGGAACCCGATAATCCCTATGCACAGCAGCAAGTGCAAGGCCACGGCAACCCCGAACCCGCCGCTTAACCGCATCCCCCGGCCTGAGCGCAACGCGGTCTGGCCCGGCGTGACGACTCTCTCGGGTGTGGCTTTGGGGGCGGCCATCAATGCACCTACCTTTGCTCTACTGATTCTGCAACCATTCAGCCCATTTCCTTTTTGCTTTCAGAATATCCGCCGGCGTGGCCATGGGCCCGGGGCCAAAATGCTTGCCGGTGATGGTCTGGAGCGCGTCCTCGGCCGCCCATCGCACGGTCTGGGCTTTGTCGTCCAGACGCTCAATCAGCAACGGCGCCGCCTGCTGGTCTTTGATTCGGCCTAGCAACTCTATGGCGGCGACGCGGACGCGCCTGTCCGAATCAGACAACACAGACCGCAACGCAGGCGCAAGGGGACGAATCTGCTGAGTCGGTTTGGTGCGAAGCTCGTTCAGGATCGAGCGCTTGGTCTCGCGGCCGCCACTGGTAAGCATCTGGCCGACGCGCTGAGTGTTTTCATCCGATGTCGCAACGGGCGCGCGACGGGACGGCCGCGTCCGCCTTGTCCGGGAACTGTGCAGCGGCGCTTCCATCCGTTTCTTCAGCGCATCCGCCGCGGCCTGGCGAACATCGGCATCGGGCGATTGCATAAGTTTTTCGAGGAGGTCGCCCGCCTGTGGGTCTGGATGAACGGCAAGCGCTCGAATCGCGGCCTGTCGAGCGAGCTTGCCACTGCTGCGAATGCAGGCTTCCACATACCGCAACGGCTTGGAGCGAATGCGCTGTTCGAAAACGTTGAGAGCGCATTCCCGAATACGTCTGTCTCGATGGTCCGCGTAGCGAAGGAGCATGGCCGGTTGCACAATGCGCTGAAGCTTGCTCTGAAAGCCTTTCAATGCCGCGTTGCGAATATCCCTCGCCGGGTGGGCGGCGAGGCCCTCCAGGTCGCCAAGCGACAACCGGCTGGTGGACGATTCGATTACAGGGATACAAAGGCGTCCGATCTGAGGCGACTGGTTGACAAGCTGGACGACCTCGCTGCCCCGAGCACTGGCGATGTACTGCCGAATACCCGCCTTGGCGGCCGACCGAACCCGGGAATCCGAACTCTTGAGAGCGTCTTGCAACGCGGGCATGCATCGCTCCAGACCATTGGGCCCCGCCGAGGACAAGAGCGCAGGCAACGCCAGAACCGCTGCTTTGCGGATCGATTCGCTGGAACTAGACAGGAAAGGAAAAAGCTCCGACAACTGCTGGGATCCGTAAAGCACTCGAATAAGCCTGGCCGCTTCATCCTGCGAGGCGACAGATTTGCTGCAAGCCGCGGCGGCAAGAGGCGCGACCCAAGGAGCCGTGCTGGATCGCCCGATCCTGCGCAAAAGCGCCTGCAATACTCGCAAGGCGTCGGGATGCGCCTGCCCCTTGTTCCAGTTGTTGTTGTCCTTCACCGCGGCAATGGCCTGCAATACGAATGGAACGGCCGCCGATCCCGCGGCGAGGAGGAGCGACTCCGCCCGCGCCCGATAGACAGGGATCTTATCGTGTGGGAACTCAGCCATGGAGTCAGGCGCAATGTTGGCAGGATAGACGTAAACGAGAACATCGACAGCGTCCTGAAGCAAGGCTGCTCCTGTGTTTGCGGAGACCGAACCATCGAGGACTCGCGGAATGCTGCTCACAACCGCCCCTTGCTTTGAGCGGTAGGGCCCTCCCGCCACCGGCCGATGCAGGGTGTCGCCCAATCCGCCTCTGCCCGCTTGCATCTGACCGTCCAACCACCCATTCGCTTTCAACTTCGTTTCAACGCCTGTTTTCCACGCCTCCGGATCGGTTCCGAACTTATTGGCCCCGTGATAGCCATCGCCCAGCGCACTCATCACCGGCAACAGGCCAAGACTCCACACGTGCGCGCACAACACGCTCGCCCAGACATGCCTTACCGTCCCGTTACGAGTTCTGCACATCCCTGTCACCTTCTCGCCAGGACAACAGATGCCACACACCGCTTCGGGAGTATAACCGGCTCGTAAGGCGTGTCAAGCATCCGAACGAGGAGAAGTTTGAGGACCTCAATCTTCACCTGGCATTCGTCCGACACCGTTGCACTTCTGGCATTTGACTTTGCCTGCGCCTCCACAGACGTCGCACGTGACCGCGACCGTTCCCTTCCCCCTGCACTTTGGACAAACAATCGTTCCTTTCCCCTTGCATTTCTTGCACGAGATGCGGCCATCGCCGCCACATCTCTTGCATCTCGCCGACTTGTAAGTGTAGGTTAGCCCCAAATGCGGATCAATAATCCGGCTTGCGACTCTTTTCCTGATCCTGCCAGAGCCATGACATGTCGGACAAATGCCACTTGGATGCCCGTGGCATCTTGGACAAATGACACGTTTTGAACCGCGGCAAAGAGGGCAGGTGGCACTCACAACGCCTTTCCCGCCGCACTTCGGGCAGGCACCCATGCCTGAGCCTTTGCAAGATGGACAAAGATGAGCCAGGAAGTCCGCCCGGTCTTCCGCGAGGGAGACAATGCGGACTTTGACCAAGGCCAGCGTGTCGCCAAGAACGCCGACCAGTTCAGGAACTTTGGTTCTGAAGCGTTGTTTTTGGAGCCGCTCCATTTTCTTCACGTAAGGCGTATCGGCGTAATCGTGAGTCAGGCGACCGATGCGCTCCATGGCCCCCAATGTCTTCTTCGCCTTGAGCGCATCCAAGGCCGCCTCGAGGAGCCGTTTGGCATCCTCCCGCATGAGCCTCTCCCCGGTGACCTTGCTTTGCCATTTGTCTTCAACCGCGCGAACAGGCAACAAGGCTTTCGCCGATCTCCCGCTTTCCATTATCTCGAACTCGTAGGCCTCGCCCTTCTTCCCAAGTATCCGACCTCGATATACGGCCCCGCTCTTGAGACGGATGAAGTCGAACGTCGTGTCGCGGCGCATTACCGGTTTGCCTTGCAGCTCATCCGCGATAGCTCGTTCGGTTCGGGCCCGAAGTGCCGCGATTTCTTTCGCGTAATAGGCGAGTTCAGGGTTAGCGGCGTAGTACGCGCACGCCAACAGCAGCGCGCGGTGTTTCCCTTGCTGGTCCAGCATGGTCAGCAGACGCGCCATCCGCTTTTCGCGCTTGCGCGCCCCTTCAAGACCCTTGAGTCGATTATCAATGTCTGATTTCAGGCCAAGCTTGGCGGCCAAACTCTTCGCCTTGCCGTACGCCGCGGCCGCTTCGTCCCACCGGCCGCCCCCCGCCAACTCCTTTCCTTGCGCGTAAAACTGAAGGTATGCGTCCATGCTCCCGCAATAGTCGATCCGTTTCCGAACGAATTCTTTGTTGAAGCAATCTGGAGCCCCTTGCTTGTACGCCGCAGCGGCTTCGCCCCATTTCTCCTTTGCTTCCAGCTTATCCCCAGCTTGAATGTGCTGCATCGCTTGGGCGCGCTTCGCCGTCTTCTCATCGTTCAGAATCTGCCAAGCCTCATGATAACACTTCAGCGCTCCCGCCCAGTCCTGATGCGATTCGCGGGCCTCGCCCTGTCGCACCAGCGTCCGCGCCTTCTCCTGCTCGCGTTTCTCTTGTCCTTGTTCGGATTCTGACCCGGCCTCTGACTCCGAGGGGATGGCGCCCTCACCCGACGCCCTCGGTTTCTGCATCGAAGTCGCCAAGCTCTTGTCTCGACCTCGATTAACGCTGAGCAGATGCCTTCTTGCCAGCATAAAGGCTACTACAACAGAGGCAAGAGCCGCGAGGCACAAGATTTTTCCATTCTTCATGATATTTCTTCCGAAACGGCCCAATCTGTTCAAAGATGTCCTGCCGAGGGCTTGCTGCACATTCCTCTGCCAACGAATTGTGCCTTTCGGCCCGTTCCGATACTTACCTATCCTTATCCAAGGAGTCAAGTGTGCGAGACGGCGAAAAGGTCATGCCCTCCCGCGTGAAGTCGAGCAGCGTGTCGACATGGAACGCGGCCAGCGTCATCGGGTCGAGTTCCAGCGCCCGCCAGTCGAGGCTGTCGAGCGCGGCATCGAACATCCAGTCTTCGCTCGCGTAGAACATCGTACGGGACCGACTGACGTACGCGAGCGACAGCGGCATGTCGCCCTGATCAGCCAAGTTCAGCCGGGCGTGTTCAAGTTGACGAACGCGGCCGAGATGCGTCCTCGGCACAGCGCCTGAAGCCTCGTGGCAAAGTCAAGGTGGGACGATATAAGGAGAGCGCCCTAACCCCATGAAGAAGCAGATTGGCCAACGTGTCTGTTCTTGCTGGCTGGCAGGCAAACAGCCGATCAGCCGCTGAAAGCCGCACGCTCCCTCAGGCCAGCCCGCTCGGAAAGAAGCTTCACAAACAGACGTTTCAGAGATAAAACGTAGGTGTCTGCTCACAACTACCGACGTTTTATTTACAGCAAACCAAGGGCATGAGGGCGAAACTCGAAGAAGTGCTGGAGCATGTTCGGGCGGCTGGGATCGTGCGTCCGAGGGATCTGCGCAGGCTTGGGATACCGCAGAACTGCCTCTGGCATCTGCACAAAGGTGGGCTACTGGAGCGCATTGGCCGGGGACTTTACACGATGCCGAACGCGGACGTGACTGAGCACCACAGCCTGGCCGAGGTGTGCAAGCGCGCGCCCCGCGGGGTGATTTGCCTGCTGTCTGCACTCCGGTTTCATGAACTCACGACGCAGAGCCCCTTCGAGGTTTGGGTCGCCATCAACGTCAAGGCGCGGGAGCCGAAGCTTCAGCCACTGCGGGTGCGCGTGGTTCGCTTTTCCGGTAGGGTGCTAAGTGAAGGAATTGAAGAGCGGACCATCGAAGGTGTAAAGGTGCGCGTGTACAATGCCGCCAAGACTGTAGCCGACTGCTTCAAGTATCGCAACAAATCGCGACAATCGTGGGATTCTCGCGTTTGGGCTTCTGATCCGTCTCCTCCGCGTCCTCATGCCGAGAACAGGCCGAGAAACGCCGACGCGCGGAGATGCCAAGACGCAGAAAGGGCGACCATTCGCCGTATTGCCGCTTCCTTTGCGTCTCTGCGCCTTGGCGTCTTTGCGTTGGAACGGACGCGCCAACTCCCCGCCGGCATGGACCGCGCGTAGCCGTCCAGCACCGCTCCCCGTTGCTGGCCTATCTCCGGCATATCCGGGTTTCCCGTATTCTGCGCCAGTCAACATAGCCGCGGCTCTTGGGTGCTATGTCAATCGCGGCAGCGCGCCCGGCCAAGCCTCCTTCGCGGTTTCGGCCAGGAGTGCTTGACCGCTAGCCCGGCGGGAGGTAACCTGCGGCCACTCGGTCTGGCAGTTCCTGGAAAAGGTAACCGAGGTAGAACATGAAACTGTGCAAAACGTGAGGTTGTGATGAGCGAGTCGTGGCTTCTTTGGGGTGTACTGTTCGGCTCATTCGGGCTCGGTTTCTTCATGTACGGCAAGAAGCAAAGGGCGGCCGTTCCGCTGGTCTGCGGGTTAGCCCTCATGATCTTCCCGTATTTCGTTTCCAACACGATTCTTCTTGTCGGAATTGGGGTCATGCTCATAGTTGTTCCCTACTTCGTCAGAATCTGAGCAATTCGGAGCGCCGTCGCGGCAGCTTCAAGTCATTCATTGAGTGTACGCCTGTCAGTGCAGAGGCTGTCGCCTGACATCTGGGTGAAGCCGAGCGCCAAGACCGGGGCGGCCTCCGCGGCCGGCTTACCCGAGCGTTAGGCTGCATGCCAGGTAGTGCTAAGGAACGGACGAGAAATTGGCGAGCGTGACGCCATCAGGCCGGCCACTGCCAACAAGTTGTGGCAGTCTGTTTCCAATCCTGCTGACACTCTTCAGTGGTACGGGATGCCAACATGGAATCAACGGCGCCAGAACGCCTCCACCGAGCTTGTCTCGGCGGAGCGAGCGACTGGCCCGCTACTGGACCGGCCTCAATGCACTCCCCCCCCCCATTCAGCGTCGTTTGTGCCGCCCCGATGGGGCGGCACAAACGACGCTGAATGGGGGGAAGCTGGACATTGGCGCACGAGTAGCTGGTCAGTCGTTGGCTCCACGGGCGCAAGGCCCGTGGAGGCTCGGGCACCCGTACGGCTGAAAAGTGTCATCCTGCCGACGAAACCGCTGAAGGGTTCTTCGATGACGTTTTGGGAATGTTGGAGGCGTTTGGAGGTGGCGCCAAGCGATCTAATCCGCTAACCTCTACGACGAGAGACATGTTTCCGCTGCAACAGTCCGGCGCAGATCATTTTCAAGCAAGGAGAACCAGATATGGGTGATAAGGGAAAGAAGGATAAAGGCAAGAAGGAACAACAGAAAAAGGCTCACCTTTCTCAAAAGGAAAAACGGAAAGAGAAAAGAGAAAAGAAGAAGAAGAAACCAACGTCACTCACCGGCAATTCCGGCGGGTGAAACCACACGTCATGTGGCTGAACATGACGGGCACGAAACCAAGTCGCATACTTCGGTGGGAACCGCGCTGGCACGACGGGGC
>JAJRTI010000872.1 GCA_024278415.1 Planctomycetota bacterium
ATCGAAGCAACGCGAACTCCTCTACACGATCGAACTCGTCGGCCGTGAGAAGATGATTGGCTTCGTGCTCAACCGCGGCGAGGAAGCGGTGCAGGAGTATTACGGCGGCTACCGCCGTTACATGCAGTACTACTATGTCGATCCGTATGACCGGCATCTGACACCGTGATGCCGCCCTCATCCCACCCCTTCCCCCACTGGGGGAAGGGCCAGGGTTGGGGGTAGCCGATGCCGCCAGGTTTCGGGCAATAGAAACGCAATCCGCCGGATGGCGGACGCGAAGGTGCAAAGGCGCGAAGGATCTACCGCGTCGCAAATCGGCAAAACGGGCTTTGCCCGCAACCCAATTAGGCTTTCTGATTCCGTTGCCGTCAAATTCCGTTGCCAGTCTTCTTGCGTTTCGTCATTCGCTTTCCTCCGCTCCGCGCCCGACCGGTCCCACGGATGTTAGCAGGACCCACGGATGCAGAATCATGGCCGATAGATCGCGAGCAGAAGCAGCGAACCACGCCCAGATCCCCTCAGGGTTCGACCTTCGCGCCTCTGCGCCCTGGCGTCCGCCGTGCGGCGGATTGCGTTACACAGGCCGGTCTGATCTTTCTGCCCCCGATTTTTCTGCCCTGAATCTGCTCCTCCCTCTGCTCCGCATTCGTTGTCTCTCTGCATTCGTCGGAAGTTCTTCCGGTCCGAGATCCTTCGCCATTCGCCTCCCTCACCTTGTCATCCGCCTGCTCCCTTCCTCGCGTCTATGCGCCTTAGCGTCTTTGCGCTGAATACATTCGGAGAGACATGTCATGAGCAAGCCACGCAATATTGCAGTCGTCGGCATGGGATATTGGGGCAAGAACCTGGTCCGGAACATGACCGAACTCGGCGCTCTACACACGGTATGTGACCAAGATGCGACCAAGGGCGACACGATCCGCCAAGAGTACCCTGGGGTCGCGTTCTCGACCGATCTGCCTGCGATCCTCGAGTCGCCCGAGATCCATGGTGTGGTCTTGGCAACGCCCGCTGAGCAGCACTACGAGATGGCCAAGGCGGCGCTGCTTGCCGGCAAGGACGTCTTCGTGGAGAAGCCGCTGTCCCTCGAGGTGGCCCAAGCCGAGGAACTGCGCGACCTGGCGGATAGCGACCAGCGAATCCTCATGGTCGGCCATCTGCTGGAGTATCATCCCGCCGTCCGCAAGCTCAAGGAGTTGGTCGATGCCGGCGAGCTTGGCAAGGTGCAGTACGTCTACTCGAACCGCCTCAACCTGGGCAAGATCCGGTGGGAGGAGAACGTGCTGTGGAGCTTCGCACCACACGATATCTCCGTCATGATCCTGTTGCTTGGCGGGGAGCCGCAATCGGTGTCGGCCAAAGGCGCGGCGTACGTGAATCACAAGATTGCGGACATCACCGTGACTACGCTCGACTTCCCAGACGACGTGAGGGGGCACATCTTCGTGAGTTGGCTCAACCCCTACAAAGAGCAGAAGCTCGTCGTGGTCGGCAGCCACAAGATGGCCGAGTTCGACGACCGCGCAGAAAACAAGCTGGTCCTGTACCCCCACAGAATCGAGTGGCACAACCAGAGGCCTGTGCCCGTGAAGGCCGAGGGGGAGCCCGTCCCCATCGACGACGCTGAGCCGCTCCGGTTGGAGTGCCAGCACTTCCTGGACTGCATGGCCACCAGGCAGCGCCCACAGACGGACGGCGCCAATGGGGTGCGCGTGCTGAAAGTGCTGGACGCCTGCCAGCGTTCGCTTGACGCAAGCGGAACCGCCGTCAGCATCGCCGCATCGGCCTAGAGCGTTCAGCCGGAGGTGAGGCACGCGTACTTCATGCATCCCACCGCCACCATCGACGATGGCTGTGAGATCGGCGAAGGCACGAAAGTCTGGCACTACTCCCATGTGATGCCTGGCACCAAGATCGGCAAGAAGTGTGTGCTGGGACAAAACGTGCTAGCCGGCCCGGATGTGTCGATTGGCGACAACGTTAAGATTCAGAATAACGTGGCTGTGTATAAGGGCGTGACGCTTGAGGACAACGTCTTCTGCGGGCCGTCGATGGTCTTCACGAACGTCATGAATCCGCGCAGTGAAATCAGTCGCAAGGATGAGTTCCGCCCAACGCTGGTCAAGAGGGGAGCGACCCTCGGCGCCAACTGCACCGTGGTTTGCGGCCACACGATCGGGCGCTATGCCTTTATTGGAGCGGGCGCCGTGGTGACCAAGGACGTGCCTGACTACGCGCTCATCTACGGGAACCCCGGCAAGATCCACGGGTGGGTGTGTCGATGCGGTGAGAAACTGCCGGCGCCGGCAAGCTTGGCGACTCACTGCACAGCCACATGCCCCGAGTGCGGCGGAGAGTATGAAATGGCTGGAGGCAGAGTGAGAGAGTTGGCCAATCGGCCGGAGCCCCTCCCTGCTGTGGCGTGCGCAGGCCAAGTCGTGTGAGATCCCGCACCAGCTCCCTATTGTAGGACAAGGTGGGGCTCGCCACGCAACCCAGCAGGAAGCCACAGAGAACACAGAGGCCACAGAGGAACGCCCTGAACGATGGACTGCTCTGAACGGCTCTCTGTACTACTAACGTCGAGGACATCGAAGTTTCTTTGCACTTTTCACGCGGCGGCATCCGTAAGTTGCGTGATGTCGGCCTCTTAGCGACCACCGCCCGCATGGGGGTCTGCGCCACCAAAGGCGGCAAA
>JAJRTI010000873.1 GCA_024278415.1 Planctomycetota bacterium
CATTTAGCTGAAGTGTTACGTGCCATCGTATCGCGGCGTTTGCAGGCTGTCAAAGGTCCTTGCCATCCGCGTGAGCACTTGCGGCGCACTCACGTCCCGGCTAAAATGGAGCCTTGTCAGCAACGCCTCCTCGACCCGAACTGTAAGAACACCAGGATGGGCGATTTCAAACAGCAAGCCAGCGAGTACGTCCCGGGCTTCAAGACCGTGTGGAAAGCGGGGGACGCGGGCCCCCAGCAGGAGGTGACGTGCCCGCGGTGTGGCGTCGTGTTCGGTTCGGTGGGCGAGGTGGAACAGAAGGAGTTGCTCTGCAAGGGGTGCCAGACGATCTACGGGGTGAAGGGCAACCGGGGGGGGCAGGCGAGCGCTGAGCCGCTGCGGCGCACCATCGTGGTGGAGGGCATGAGCGACAGCCGACTCGGCGACGCGCTGCGGGGCAAGCGGCCCGAGTGCTTCGGCCTGACCACGGGCGACATCGTGGTCAACGCGATCATCATCGTGCTTCTCTTCATTGCGATCGCGATCGCGATCCAGTAGCCCCGGCAGTACGCGCGACAAGGCTTGCGTCGTGGGCCCCGCGGCCCGATGTTTGCGCCCCCAGGGCAGGTCTTGATGCGCCGAATGCGAAGCCCCGCTCTGGGCCGCGCGGCGGCCTCTACTCCTCGATGTCGACTGGGACGGCCTCTTTGTCCGTCGTCAGGAGCACCTGGTCGAACCGGGCGCCATCCTCTCGGTTCTTCACGACGAGCGTGGCCTTGCCCTTCTTGAGCTTGAAGACGGCCATCTTGAGCGGGACCCAATGCCAATGCTCGATCGTGGAGTCTTCGATCTTCTTCTTAGGCTTGCCATTCACCACCACGTAGATGCTGTTGCCACAGGCATCCGGCCAGAACGCTCGCATGTGCAGGTAGTACTTGCCGTCTTTCTTCACCATGAACTCGAACAGTGCTTCGCCTCCCTTGATCTTCGGCGCACCTTTGGCTGAGTCTGGGATCTCCAGCCGTTTGCCTTTGGCCGCGGTCGCGTCGTCGACCATGCGCATGGGCGGCACGACCTTCTTGGCGTCGGCTGCGTTGATGACGATCTTGCCGGTGTCGTCGCCGCCGCCGAAGAAGTCGTCGGCCGCCTGCGATGGCGCACAGGCAGCAAGCGCAATGATGGCCGTCGTGATGGTCAGACCTCTCATCAGGGTCTCCTTTCAGTCACTCATGATGACGCGAGCCGCGTCGATGATGTCGATAATCTCAGGGCCGTCAACCGGGCGCAGGTCGAGCAGGGACAGGCAGTGGGGGCCAAAGCTCACGATCGAGCCGCACCGCAGGCATTCGCAAAGGAACGCTTGTCCGTCGCGGGCCATAGACCACTGCGTGCGGCCGCACCGGCAGATCATCCGGCTCTCGCCCAGCCACAGCTCCACTGGCCGGAAGACGCGGCTGGGAAACTCGCGCTCCACCGCCTCGGACACATGGTAGCCGCTGAGGCTTTCGAGGTGGTGCTGCGGCTTGAGGGAGTCGATAGGCATGGCCGGAATACACCGAAACGGTCTAATCACAACTTGCGATACGGCTCGCATGACCCGTGCGAGTGGATTCTAACACAGCCCGCGCGCGGCCGCAAGCCGCGCGGGATGCGCGGGGGCGCCCCTGCGCTTGCCTACCACACGTATTGCTGCACGTGCTTGCATTTGCCGCAATGCCACTTGCGATACTCCTCCTGCTCTCGGGCGTACTTGATGCGCTCCGGCACTTCGTGCGTCGGCTCCGGCGGGTTCACGCCCTCAGGCCAGGACGCTTGTCCATCGAGCAACTCGATCTGGTCCGGCGGCCGCTTGGTTGTCGTCTGGCTTGCCACGCTTGGTCCTCCGTCCTCAGCTTCCATCTTCGTGCGCCCGATTTCCGCCACTCGCGCGTTCACGCCCAGCACGAACCGGGTGTTGCACTTCACGCAGGTGCAGATGATGTCCGTGCTCAGCGTCTTGTGAATGGCGCCCGCGGTATCGATCACGCCGCTTTTCGCCTGCTCGCGAGGCAGCAGGTCCATGGGCACGGGCACCATGTGGAAGCAACTCTTGCACTTGACCATCTTCGTGCGCGCGCCCTTGGGCACAGGGATTTGCTTGCCGCACTGGTCGCACTCGATGTAAGCGGCCGCGGAGTCACTCCCGTCCTCCCCCTTCTTGGCTTTTGCCGGCGCAGCATCGGCGATGTGCGCGGCGAAGAGCCGGGCCGCGCTGGTCTTAGGCACGCCGAACCCAGGCGGCACCGGCATCATGTAGAAGCAGCTTCGGCACTTGATCATTTTGGGCACGGAGCCCTCAGGCACCGCGACCGGCTTGCCACACTTTTCGCAGACGAGTTGCGCACCGTCTGCTTGTGGCTCCTCGGCTTGCCTTCCCGGGCCGGCATCGTCGCCCACACTTGGGCCTGCGGCATCGAGATCCTCTGCCCCCAGCCGCACCCGGCCCGGCTCGGCTTTGGCAGACGCGTCCAACCTTGGCGGCTTCCCGCCGGCGTCGAGCGTGGGCGCTCGGAACACCTTCTCACACACCGGGCACTGTGTCTTCCTGCCGGCTCGTTCGGGGGGCACACTGAGCTTCTTGCCGCACGTACACCGAAACTTGATCTTGTCGGACATGGGCGGGCCGTCTCCTCATAAAACCTGCGTGCACGGCAGTCAATCCGACTCAAACCCCTCATACATGCGCCGCCAACCGAGCGATTGCGGCCATTATAGGTCTGACTGGAGCCGTGTCAAGGCTTTCATGGCAGGAGTTTCCCCATGCGCCGCCTGCTGCCTGTCGTGCGCCGTCAGCGCGCCTTTCCACAAGGCTGCCGGCCGCCAGAGGCTCACCGGCGCGAGCACGATTCGCCCGCATGTCTCGCCAGCCCGGGATGTGAAGTAAGCAGAAGCGAACGTACGATGGATTTCGCGGCGTTCTGAACGCGCCGGCATGATGACCGTCTGCCCACGCGGTGGATCGGAGGGCTGGCCCTTCGGGCGAGGCGAGGCTGGGGGGCGCGTGGGGCCGCTCCTGGCCGATGGGGCCTTGACGATGACACTGGACGCCTGTAGGGTGAACGGGTGTGCCGGATACAGGCGCCGTCTGTGCGCGGCCACCGGCGTGTCCGGCCAGCCGGTTGGCGTAATCACCCTCGCGCCGGTGGCGAAGCGGTCGTGTGCGACGCCAGATTGGTGTCGCATCGCACCTCCCGCGCCGGCACGCGTGTTGCGAGAATAGAGATGCTGGCTTGGAGCCCCCGCGTGGTGCGGCGGGCGCGCACGCTGGCGAATCGGAAACCGCCTCTACAGAGGAGTGACAGCAATGGGTATCTTCAAGAGAATCTCGGACATCCTGTCGGCCAACATCAACCACCTGCTGGACAAGGCTGAGGATCCGGAGAAGATGATCAAGCAAGTGATCAACGAAATGTACGAGAAGATTCAGGAAGCTCGCACCGCGACCGCGCAGGCCATCGCGGCTGAGAAGCAACTCAAGAAGGAGCTGGACGTGAACCAGCAGCAGGTGGAGGAGTGGCGCACCAAGGCCATGCAGACGGTTGAGGCCGGCGACGACGATCTGGCGCGCAAGGCCCTTTCGCGCAAGAAGGAGCACGAGCACATCGTGGCCGGGCTCCAGACGCAGTGGGAGTCGTCCCACGCCGCGGCGGAGAACCTGAAGGTGCAGTTCCAGGCGCTCCAAGCCAAGCTCGCGGAGGCCAAGCGCAAGCAGAGCGCGCTCATCGCCCGCCAGCGCGCGGCCGAGGCCCAGCGCGACATCCAAAAGACGCTCAGCAACGTCGATATCGACAAGAGCGCGTTCGACAAGTTCGACCGCATGGAGGAGAAGGTGGAGCAAATGGAGGCTGAGGCCCAGGCCATGACGGAGTTGGCCACGGAGGACGCGTCCCTGGAGAAGGAGTTCCAGGACATAGGCGACAAGGAGGAGATCGAGGACGAGCTGGCGAAGCTCAAGGCCGAGCGCGACGCGAAGCGCAAGGAGAACGGCGCGTAGCGAGCCGCACACTTCGCGCCTTTGCGGCCAGCAACCGAGGCAGAAACGCAAGAAGCTGGCGCGGGATGCCTTTGCGCTGCCGTACTGCGAAGACGGAAGGCGAAGACGGAAGGCGAAGGCGGAAGGCGAAGGCGGAAGGCGATCCCGAGGCTTCGGGATCCGCTCACGGATTGTGGGCGAAGCCCGCTTTGGACCCATGCGCGAGTGGAATAGCCACGCCTGCTACATGGGTGGCTATTGGCATGTACGGGCCATGGTGGCTGCGAGAGGCTTCACAGCACCCTGCACGCCTCATGCGCGTCCGCGATGATCCGCAACGATCATCCGCGCGGCCAGAACCCCCGCGAGCAGCAGCGCCCTCCCGCCCGCCCTGCCTGCGTCCGTCAAATGATGTTCCCGGCCGCTTGGCATCGCACGCAGACCAGCCGCATCTCCTGGGCCTCCGGGCTTCCGTCCGGGCCGAAGAGCTGGCGCGCGGCCACGTACTCCGGTCCGTTCCACACGGCCTTGAAGTCGTCGGGGAAGCCCTGCGCGAAGTGGTGCTCGCTCTTGTAAACTTGGCAGCAGGGAGCGATCCAGCCCTGCCAACTGACGATCACGCGGTCCCACAGCGACTTGCACACCTTGCGCCGGCGCTTCTTGGGACGGTAGCGATTATAGCTCTCGTCCTTCGGGATCCACTGCGCATCTTTCTCGGCGATGGCCGCGCTGGACTTCTTGTCGAACTCCGACAGCCCGACCCGCATGCGTTTGGCATGGAAGCGCACGCCCAACTTGTTGGCCATGGCCTCCGCCTGCGGCAACTCGTGTTCGTTCTGCCCAGTCACGAGGAACTGCCAGTCAATGCGCGGCAGGGCGCTCTTGGCCTCCTCCTTCAGCTTGCACAGCATGCGCAGGTTCTCGATCGCCCGCGCGACGTCGCCGCCGACGCGGTACGTCTCGTACACCTCCTGTGACACTCCGTCGATGGACGCGTTCACGAAGTCGAGCCGCGCGTCGATGATCTCGCGGGCCGTGTGTTCGCCGAGCTTGTTCAGGTTCGTGCTGACGACCACCTGAGCGCCGAAGCGTTTCGCGTAGCGGACCATCTCCGGCAGGCCGTCGTGAAGGAACGGCTCGCCCCAGTTGTAGAGGTGCACCTCTCGCGCGGTCGGTCCGAGCGCGTCGAGCGCCTTGCGGAACGTGCCCATGGCCATGCGGCCCACCGGCTCGATCTCGCGCTTGCCCGAAGGGCAGAGCGCACACTTGAGTTGGCACAGGTTCGTGGGCTCCACGTACACCGTGCACGGCAGCGACCGCAGCGCCGGCCGGGCGAGCTTGTACTCGATCCGGTTGATCCGGCGGTTGATGAGCTTCTTGAGGAAGTGAGGGCGCATGGGACGGGGGGAGCGGCGCCAGCCGGCTACTGCGCAGCCGCGACGCGCTCGTAGTCCTCCTCCAACTCCTTCAGTCGCCGCCGCCACATGAGCCGCGCGGCCGGGGCCATGCGGTCGATGATGAGGACGCCGTCTAGATGGTCGATCTCGTGCTGCCAGGCGCGTGCGAGCAGGCCGTCGGCTTCGATGTGCAACTCCTCCCCGTCCAACCCGTACGCTTCCACCTCGACGGCCGCGGCCCGCACGATCTTGGCTCGAATGCCGGGCAAGCTCAGGCAGCCCTCGTCGTCGCAGACCTCCCCGGCGGATTTCACAATGCGGGGGTTGATGAAAAGCCCTCCGTCCTCGGGCTGGCCGGTGGTGTTGAGCGTCACGACGCGCGCCCCCCAACCGACTTGTGGCCCAGCCAAGCCGACGCCGATCGCGTCGTACATAATATCCATCATCTCCTGCGCGCGCTGGCGCACCTCGTCGTCGATCTCGGTGACGAGCTTGGCCTTCTTGCGCAGAATGGGGTCCGGATAGCAGACGACCTGGTAGCCGTCCTTGACGTCTGAAGGTTCTTGGCTCATGGCGAGAGTTGCTAGTCCGCGGGAATGTGACCTTCTTCCGGTATTTTAGCAGAAGTGCCAGCCATGGCAAAGCACGCGCGCCGGCTCACTCGTGAGCTGTGGCCAGGAGTTCCCTCACGGAGGTTTACTGATCTGAGCGGCCAATGCCGCAGGCTCGTAGTAGGGCGATTTATCGCCCGTCTGTGCGCCCGAATCAACGGGCGATAAATCGCCCTACTA
>JAJRTI010000874.1 GCA_024278415.1 Planctomycetota bacterium
GAACGCTTTCAGCGTTCCTTGGCCTGGAGCCGACGCGGACCCCGCGCGGCGCCGCGCGGGGCGCGGCTTGCACTGGGCTATGTTGTGGCAGCCCTTCGGGCTGCGGTGTCCGCGAGGGGTTGCACGCAGGCGAAGAGCCGGAACGTTTGTTGTGAACCTGCCTGAATCCACTTCGAAACTGAAACTCCAGAATGCAACGCGTTGGGATACGTACAATCAGACCTGCACCCCAAAGTATTCGAACCACTGGGGCAGCCCATCCTCGATGGGCACGATGTCGCAGACTTCGTACTCGAGCGCGTAGTCGCCGGTGTAGCCATGGCCTTCGAGGGCCTCGACAACCCAAGCGTAGTCGATCTCGCCTTCTCCGAGCATGGTGCGAGCGAACTGGCCGTCCTTGACCGCGCCGTCCTTCACGTGGACGTGGGTGATCCAGTCCTTGAAGACGTGGAAGGCTTCCTTGTAGCACACCCCAGCGTGCATGAGGTTGCAGGGCTCGTAAAGCGGGCCGAAGAATGTGGAGCCGACCTTCTCGCTCAGTTCGAGGCAGAGCTTAGGGTCCCCGGCAATGGAGCCCTTGTGGTTCTCCATGCCCATGCACACGCCCACGCGCTCCGCATGGGCCGCGCTCAACTGGAAGGGCTCGACGAGCCTGTCGATGATCGCGGGGTCTTCGCCTTGGCCCGGCTGCACGCGAATGGACCGGCAGCCGAGTGCGGCCGCGAGGTCGAGCGTGGCCTTCATCTCGTCGAGCGCCTCGGCCACGACCACGACATCCTCTGTGGCAAAGTCCGCGCCGGGGTACGTGCCGAGGTTGGCGAACCGCACGCCGAGGCCCTTCGCATATTCGGCCATCTCCACCATGTCAAGTTCGGCCGGGTCGAGCGAGAAGTGCGGCATGCGGCCCCAGCAATCCACTTTCTTGAAGCCGGCATCGGCCACGACCTGGAGCGCGGACTTCAGATCCCGCTCGCGCATGGGGTAGGTGCAAGTCGATATGCGGTTCACGTCCATCGAATCGTCTCCAAATTGTGGCAAAGGTGTGCGGGGCGCGCGTCGAGAAGGGGGATTGTAGCATCCTGGCCGGAGCAGCGGAAGCGGGCCTTGCCGAGCACGAACGATTGTGATAGGAGTGGCAGCGTCACGCGTGGTCATCTTAGTCCGTTCGCCGGAACACAGGATTCAGCCAGCTTTAGCTGGCTCTCTGTCTTGCCATCACGTTCACGTGGTGGACAGCAAGCCTTCTCTTCGTTGGCAGGAGCGCGCTTCAGCGCGGCTTGTCGATTCTGTGACCCCAGGCAGAGAAGCCCTGCTGAAGCAGGCTGACTCTGCTTTGGAAGATGGCCTTCGCGGCCACCAGATGAATCTGGTGGCAATCAGACAGGCCAGCTAAAGCTGGCCTGCTGGCCGCTAATGCTCCGTAGATCCCGCGGACGGAGTGAGCGCTGAATCAACCCGCATTTCTCACGAGTCCAGGCGGGCCTGCCTGCCGCGCGGCGGCGCAGGCAGGTATCGATGCAAGGCGCACTGTCGCGAAGGCGTGCCTTCCGATTCGACGCGTGCAGGTTGTTGCTCAACCCACGCGTCCGCCTGGGCCGGAAGGTTTTCAGACGGCGACTTTTCCGACACTTCTATCCCAGGCTGGTGAGAAATGCGGGTTAATGGCATCGGGCTTTACCGACCGTGCGCTGTCCAAGACGTCGCACGGCAGACACGCCAGGAGAACAACCTTGCCACAACCCCCATTCATCTACGTCGCGTTCGGCGACTCCATCACCTTCGCCATCAACAAGTTCGGCGTGACGAACGCCACGTCTTTCCGCGGCCGCCTCGCGGCTGCGTTGGAGGATGAGCTTGGCCGCAAAGTGCGAGCGCACAACGCTGGCGTGGGCGGCGACATTACGCCGAGCGCGCTCGACCGCGTGGACGACGCGGTGCTGCGCCGCGAGCCCGACCTCGTGACCATGATGTTCGGAGTCAACGACGCCGGCTTCTATCGGCCGGCGACGGACAGCTTCGCGGATACGCCGCGGGTGGCGGCCGATGAGTTCCGGCGGTGCTACGGCATGCTCGTGGACCGAATCCTCTCCACCGACACCACGCTCGTGCTACTCACGCCGTTGCCTATGAACCATCACTACTGGGGTGCGGACCTGGAGCCGTATGTCAAGAACGGGTTGAACTACCTCGTGGAGCCCAACGCGCAGGCGGTGCGGGACATCGCACGGGAGCGCGGCGTGCCTCTCGTGGACACGTACGCCTATTTCGAGTCTCACCCTGAGACCGTCGACATGGTTCCCGACGGCATTCACCCCAGCCCGGAGGGGCACGCTGTGATCGCGGAGTTGGTGACGCCCGTTGTGTTTGAGGCACTGGAAAGCTGACCCGCGTTTCTCACCAGCCCGGAATAGAAGTGTCGGAAAAGTGGCCGTCTGAAGACCTGACCGGCCCAGGCGGACGCGTGGGTTGAGCAACAGCCTGCGCGCGTGGAATGGGAGGGGCTGGCTCTGCGGGCGAGCCCAGTCGGGTGCCGCTGCTGCGTTGCACCGCGCTCGACGCGCCCGAGCACGCCTTCGCGACCGTGCGCCTTGCATCGACACCTGCCTGCGCCGCCGCGCAGCAGGCCCGCCTGGACTCGTGAGACACGCGGGCTAAGCGCGCCCTGTCACGCGGTCTGCGTGTTTGGCAAAACCCACAGCGGAGGTCCTGTGTGGGGGGCAATGGGCGAACTGTGAGGGAGAGGGCTGACGTATAGCCCACACCGTGGTATACTCCTCGGCCCCCACTCACCACGGAGTTCCACCCCAACATGAAACGCGCACTCATCACCGGCATCACCGGCCAAGACGGCTCGTACCTTGCGGAACTGTTGCTCAGCAAAGGCTACGAGGTGCACGGCCTCATTCGGCGCACGAGTTCGTTCTCGACCGGCCGCATTGACCATCTCTACGTCGAGCCGCATTTGGAGGAGTGCAAGATGTTCCTCCAGTTCGGCGACATGAGCGACGGCGGCGCGCTGCGGGCGTTGCTGGGCGAGATCCGGCCGGATGAGGTCTACAACCTCGCCGCGCAGTCGCACGTGCGCGTGTCGTTCCAACAGCCCGAGTACACGGCCGACGTGACCGGCTTGGGCGTCCTCCGCCTGTTGGAGGCGATTCGGGACATGCAAGACCGCGCCGGCAAGTCGATCAAGTTTTACCAGGCGTCGTCATCGGAGATGTTCGGCCATGCCGGGGAGCCGCCGTACAACGAGGAGACGCCGTTCCGGCCGCGCAGCCCGTATGCGTGCGCCAAGGTGTTCGCACACTGGCAGACCGCGAACTACCGGGAGGCGTACGGCCTCTTCGCCTGCAACGGCATCCTCTTCAACCACGAGAGCGAGCGACGGGGCGAGACGTTTGTGACGCGCAAGATCACCCGCGCGGCGGGACGCATCAAGCTGGGCCTGCAAGACGAGCTTTACTTGGGCAACCTCGACGCAGAGCGCGACTGGGGCTATGCGCCGGATTTTGTCAAGGCCATGTGGCTGATGCTCCAACAAGATGAGCCTGAGGATTTCGTGGTGGCCACCGGCGAGAGCCACTCCGTGCGGGAGTTCTTGGAGGAGGTATTCGGCCAGTTGGATTTGGACTACCGGGATTTCGTGAAATTTGACCCGTACTATCTGCGGCCGACGGAGGTGGAGGTGCTGGTGGGCGACTCGTCGAAGGCGAGACGCGTGCTGGGCTGGCAGCCGACGGTGGACTTCAAGGGCCTGGTGGCGCGTATGGTCGAACACGATCTGGAGCAGGCGAGACGCGAGGCCCACGCGGCGACGTACGATGCACAAGATGCGTGAGGGCCTTCCGTCCGGGTGGGGATTCGCTATCGGAGCAGAGGGCGCCCTTACGGTCGCCACTACGAGCGGGGGCGGGCCTGCGCGGTGGTCTGCGCTTGTAGTAGGCCCGTGAGGGCCTTCCGTTTTGGTCGTGATGCCATTGGAGCAGAGGGCGCCCTTACGGTCGCCACTACGAGCGGGGGCGGGCCTGCGCGGTGGCCGCGCTTGTAGTAGGCCCGTGAGGGCCTTCCGTTTTGGTCGTGATGCCATTGAGGGAGAGGGCGCCCTTACGGTCGCCACTACGAGCGGGGGGCGGGCCTGCGCGGTGGCCGCGCTTGTAGTAGGCCGGTGAGGGCCTTCCGTTTTAGTGATGCCATCGAGGGAGAGGGCGGCCTCACGGCGCGCGCGACGAACAAGTGGCCGCCAGCGGATTTCAGCACTGGCCCACGCGCAGCACCGCCTTCATTACCCCATCTGCCTGATCACGCATGAGCGCGATGCCCCGCTCCGCATCCTCGAGAGGGAGTTCGTGTGTGACGACCTTCGCAAGGGCCTCCTGCTGCGAACGCACGAATTCGATGGCCTTGCCGAACATGCCAACGCTGTTGCGTGAGCCGAGCAGGTCCAGCTCCTTGCGAATCAGGTGCACCTCTGGAAACGCCGCGTCGCCTGCCATGAGCCCCACGACCACCACTCGGCCTGCCGGGCGTACCAACTCGACCGCGTGGCGAATCGTCTCCTCTTTCCCCACGGCCTCGACCACCACAGACGGTGGCTCGCCGAGCGCTGCGACCGTCTTGCCAACGGGGTCGCCGTCGTCCGGGTTGATCGCGAAGTCCACTCCCATTCTCTCGGCGAACTGGAGCCGTTCGGGCTTGATCTCCCAGACGCCCACGGCCCGGGCCATGGGCTTCGCGGCGAGCGCGCACAGGAGACCGATGGGGCCGGAGCCGATGACGGCCACCGAGTCGTCGGCCGCGACGCGGCCACGCGAGAGCGCTTGGCAGCCGATGGTGCAGGGCTCGACGAGCGCGGCGACCTTGGGCGATAGATCGGGCGGGATCGGATGCAACAGACCTGTAGGCACACAAAGCCACTCGCGCATTCCCCCATCGCAGTGCACTCCCAACACGCGAAGGTGCTCGCAGCAATTGTAGCGGCCGGCTTTGCACGGATAGCACTCCCCGCACCGCCGCAACGGCTCCAACACGACCACGTCGCCCGGGGCCAGGCGCGACGCGGCGTCGTTGACCTCCTCGACAACCGCGGACAACTCGTGGCCCGGAATCAACGGGTACTGGCAGAGCGGGTTCTTGCCTTCGTACGTGTGCACGTCGGAGCCGCAGATGCCCACGTACTGCACGCGCACCCGCGCTTCGCCTGGCCGCGGCTCCGGGCTGGCTGTCTCCTCGATGGACATCGCCCGTGGCCGGAGGATGCGCACTTGCTTCACGACTCGACCCTCTGCCGCAGTTCGTACATCCTCAAGAAAAGGTCGAAGCCGATCAGCGCCTCCTCTAAGCTCACGAGCGGCTCGGCCTCGCCCTGAATCGCGGCGACCAAGCGGCTCATGTTCGTGAACACGAAGTCGTCGAATTCGTGTTCCACACCGTTGGCCACAAGGAGAGTCCGGAACACGCCTGCGTCGTTGCTGCGGCCCTGGTAGTGCACGATGCAATCATTGATGCCCATGCGCCGGCTCAGATCTTCGTTGGGCGGCTTGTTGCGGAGTTCGAACCGCGCCGCGCACTTGCCTCCGTCCGGCCGGAGGCACTCCAACTCGCAGACCGTTTCCTTCTTGCCCACTCGGCAGTCGATGCTTTCCTCGACAATCTGCCCACCCGGCACGGCCGCGAGCAGGAAGCTGACCGGGTGGGGCATGAGGTCGACGAAGATCTCCTCGTACTCTTGTTGGCCTCCCGCACCCTTGGACTCCATCTCGAAGAACACGCGATCCGCAGGCCCAGCGTCGCCCGCCACCTCGCGGACGCACGGCACGGCCGCGACGTACTGGGTGTTGAACGTGAGGATGCGTTCCGCGTCCTGCGCGGCTTGGGCCATGGTGCGGGAGTCTTGGCGCATTCTGTGCGGCGGCACATTGTTCCATTCCACCGGCTTCTCGCACATCACGTGAGCCCCTGCCGCGAGACAGCGGATCACGTGGGCCATGTGCAACGCAGGCGGGGAGCTGACCACGACCAAGTCCGGCCGCTCGATCGCGAGCATCTCGGCCACGTCCCAGTAGCCCTGGCCTTGGAATCCGAACCGCTGTGCGAGCACCTGCGCGGTCGCGTCCACGCTTTTGCGGCTGCTGCCGACGAACGCGGCGACGTTGAGGCCCATGTCGTTGAGCCAGTTGGCGTGGTTCTTGCCAATGCCGCTGGCGCCGATAACGGCTGCTTTGAGAGGGGATGACATACAATGCTCCAGCAAATCGTGTCTAGCGCGGCCGTTGGCCGCAACCCGATGGTACGTGTTCGCTCCATCGCTCTCGGTATGTACGCGTTTAGCGAATGCGGCTACGCGCAATCGCAACAGTTCGCGCCTACTCTCGTTCGGCAGGCGGCGCCTGTTCGCTGGCCTGCACATAGAGCATGCGGACCTCATACAGCACACGTTCGAGGATATCTTGCTCGGTCTTGTCGAGGTTGCCCTTTGTCTTCTCCTCGATGATGCTCAGCGTGTCGATGAGATACTTGGCTTGCGTCAAGTCCTTTGTCGGCTGCTTGGTGGCAGGATTAGGCACCGCGCCGAGAAACACCAGCGTCTGGAGGCGGAGAGTCGCCACGAAGTTGGTAAAGCTCGCCTCCAGGGTCTTGCGGCTGCTATCGGCCTGTGCGTTCGCGTTGTCCGCCACGCTACGGTCTCCTGAACTTTTCGAGAAACAACTGGAAATCCTCCGGCGTGTCCACGCCCATGCTACGGTGCTCGGTCAGGGCCACCTTGATCTTGTAGCCGTTGGCGAGAGCCCGAAGCTGTTCGAGCTTTTCGCTCTGTTCCAAGGGCGTGGCAGGCAGGCCCTTGTACGCCAGCAACAGTTCGCGGCGATACCCGTAGATGCCCATGTGCTTGAGGAACTTCAGCGGGGCCTCCGCGAACGGATCATCCGTGTCGCGAACAAACGGGATCGGGTGCCGCGAGAAGTACAGCGCGTATCCCAAGTTGTCCACCACGACCTTCACGTCGCTCCCACTTTCGTACTCCGCCCGGTCCGTGATCTCGTACGCGAGGGTGGACATATCCGCGTTCGCGTCATCCTCCAGCATGCCCACGACTGCGTCGAGTTGGCCGGGGTGAATCTCCGGCTCGTCGCCCTGCACGTTCACGATGATCTCTGCGCCGTGCAGCGCCGCGACTTCGGCGACGCGCTCGGTGCCACAGCGATGCTCCGGGCCGGTCATGCACACCTTGCCGCCGAACGACTCGACCGCGTCGAAGATGCGTGGGTCATCCGTGGCCACGACCACATCATCGACGCGGGACTCGGCCACTCGATCGTACACGTGCTGAATCAGGTATTTGCCCGTCACACGCTTGGCCTCTTCAAGGATGGGCTTTCCGGGCAGGCGGGACGATTCGTATCGGGCGGGGATAACGGCCAAGGATGACATAGACGCGGACCACTGACAGAAACACAAGGGGGGTGAGGAAAGGCTACGCATCATAGGACTTGGCCCCGTGGCAGGCAATAGCGTACCTTGCAAACATCACGGGAATTGGGCACAATACAGGCCTGCCCCCGGATCGGGAAGCCCATGCCAGGCGCTGCCACGCGCGACTCGCCGACAGCAGAGATAAGGAGCTATGAAGAGCATGAACTACCGCATGATAGGCCGCCTTGTGTTGAGCCTCATGGCGATCACCACCCTCGTTGGTGCGTTGATCACGTTTTACGACCACGCTCCCCAGGACCTGCGCCGTCCTCTCCAGTCCATCTCCATGGCCATCCTCACGCTTGCCTTCGTGCAAGCCATTCGCTGCCTCGAGGACTGACAACCGCCGCGGCCGGCGCGCACGCGAATTGGGCCCGATCTCGCCGCGGGATCGGGCGGTTCGCGCACGCCAGCCCACGGGTAGCCCATGATCCGCAGCGCCTACCACCAGCGCCGATGGCCGCAGAATGGATTCGTAGCGGCACTCTGCGCGCTTCTATTCTTTCTCGCATCCGCCCGGGGCGCAGGGATTCAATTCGCCACGCGGCAAATCGAGGGGCAGGCACGTCTGGAGATTGTCTCGCCGTATTACGTTGCCGTCTTGGCTCCCGCCCAAGGCGCACAGATCACCTCCCTGCGCCGACGAGGCCGCACGCGTAACTTGGGCGCATTCTTTGGGGACTTCGACGCGCGGATCGGGCCGCCAGGCTTCGCATCGTCCACCTACACGTACGCCATTGTCGACACACGGCCCAATCGCCTTGCCGTCAAGTGCACACGTACACAAGGCCCCGGGGGCCACGTGGCCGCCGGCCAGGTTTGGGCCAAGACGTTTATCTTCAGGGCAGACACGCCCGCCATCCGTGTCCTTGTCGAACTGTCCGTAAAAGGCGAGGACACCCATGCCGCCTATGGAGCGCGTGCCCGGCTCAACGTCGGCGGGCCACACGACGCGGACGCCTTCTTTCTGGCCCTGGACGGCGACAAGACCGAGACCATCGAGATGGCCGAGGCCATGGCGGAGCGCGCGACGTGGGCGCAGCCCCAAGGCGCCTGCGCCTTTGCGGCCGCAGACCGCCAAAGCGGCGAGGGAGTCATGATCCGCGTCCTGCGCCCGACTCCACGCTACACTCGCTTGAGCGTCGATGCCGCTGGCCGGCAAACCGCGATCGACTTCAGTTTCCCGATCTCTGCCATCTCCAAGGCGAGACCGTATCGAATCGCGATGGACCTGATGCCGCTTGGAGGAGTCAAGTCTCCCGAGCAGTTGTCCAAGCGGTTGCCGCGGCTCGTTAATCCAGAGCCTTTGGCGCCGGAGCCCGCTCCCCCAGCCCCTGCCCCGCTGAAAGCCCCGCGCACAGGCGCGGCCCTGCGCCGGGTGCTCATGGTGAGCCCTCCGGAGCGCCGCGGGCTGTATGGCATCCGCCCCCCGCTCGATGCGCTCCCCTTCCCGACGCAGATCACCGACGTGGCGTGTGTGCGCGGCACGTACTGGCCCGGAGAGAATGAGTTCCTCAAAGGCCTTCCCGCATCCGACGCACAGTGGGCTCAGTACGCCCTGGCGGTCTTCATCGACGTTCCGGGCTGGGCGTTCGGTCAGGGCGACGGCGAGCGCGTCAAGCGGTTTGTGGCGGCCGGCGGGAACGTGATCTTTGTCGGCGACCAAGGCCGCGGGTACCGCAAGACCGCCGTCGGAGAGTTGATCCCCTTGAAGATTCCCTACGCCGAGCGCGCCGAACGAGACGACGAGGGGCGCCAATTCCTCAGAGATCGCAGCGCTTGGACGCCGATCGCGATTCCCGGCTTCAAGCACCCGGCGCTGCGGGGCCTCCCCCGCAACGCGCTGCCCACGACCGTTGTCCACCAAGCCGCGCCCGAAGGATCCAGCGAGGTGCTGGTGGCGGCGGCGAGCTTCCCGGTCTTGGCCGTCAAGCAGAACGGAAAAGGCTGGGTCGTGTCCATGCCGATTGCTCTGAGCACCGAGCCGGAGACCGACGGGGCCGCGCCCGCCGTACTCACCACGCCCAGCCGCGAGCTGGACGGTACGCTGACGCGTTGGCCGTTCTACGACGACATGTGGCGCCAGCTTCTCATCTGGCTCTGCGCCAAGCCTTCGGCCGTGTTCCTGTCCGGCTTTATCGTGCCGGAGGAGCGAACGCTCAGCGTGCCCTCCTCGTTCCTGATCGAGTACGAGTTGTCTAGCCAGGCCAAAGCCAAGACCGCTGTGCACGTGCACATCGACTTTTGGCGAGATGGGCACAAGATCGACGCGCTCCACTCCGAGGCGCGCTTCGAACTGCCGCCAGGCCAAAGCGTTGGCCGCCAAGCCAAGGTCGACCTGCCGCCAGGCCGCGGCCGCTATCGATACGCCATCGCAATCCAGGACAAGGAAAAGCACACCATCGATTGGCGCGACGGCGAGTTCATGGCTCTCCCAGAGACGTACATGTCCGTCGACCTCGGCGACATCCGCGTGTTTGCACAAGATGCGGAACTCCAGGTGCAGACGCTCGTCAACAACATCAAGGCTCCCTCGCTCCGCGTTGCGGCGTTGGTACGCGACGCGCAGGGCCGCACCGCGATCCAGTTGCCCCCCCGAGACCTTCAAGATCTGTCTCTCGCGAAGATCGCGATCACCAGCAAACTCGACCTGACGCGCCTACGCCCCGGGCCCTACACGTTCGAGGCCCGGCTCCTGGGTGGCCCGAAGTTGGACCAGGCGTTGGACACCGTCGTCGAGCCGTTCTCGGTTCGGGTCAGGGCGCCCGCGCAGCCGTTTGTCGTCGCCCTGGGCGGGCTCCGGCCGGGGGCTGGCGCAGACGCGGCGCGCCAGGTGCAGGCGGCCTTGGACCTGGGCTTCAACGCGGCCGTCTTGCCCGAGGTGCGGCTCCAATCGCCCCGTTTCGCCTCCGTGGCCGGCGCCGGTGCGCTTGCCTTCATCCACCAAGCCGGGCAGCGGGGGCTAAGCCTCATTGCGGGGCCGCCTTCGATGGCCGACCTCCTGCGGCGCCACTGCGTGTCGGCCTTGGCCCTGCCCCAACTGCCGGAGCATGACAAGCAAGCCTTGCACGAATACCTGCTCGCGAGGCGCCAGGCCGCGGTCTACTCCGCTTGGGCCCTCGCGCCTGGAGCCGCGCCAATCAGGCACAAGCCCTGCGACACGTGCAAGAAGATCTTTCGATCGCGCTACGGCTACGACATGCCGACGCGGGACGACGCGCGGCGCTACTACTATGCGCGCAAGTTCATGAGCGACACGCTTGCTGCGTGCCTCGCCAGGGTGAGGAGTGAGATCGCCACCCAGCACGCCCCACGGCCCTGCGTCGCCCTCATCGACCCGGCGGCCTATTTCACCGGCGCCTGCGACCCCGCCCAGTTCGCGCGGCCGTTCGACGTGGTGGCGCCCACCTCTTCCGGCTCGCCCCTGGTCGGGCGCCTCTTCCAAGAAGCGACCCGCAGCGCGCTCTCGCCAGGCAAGCAGCGCTGGTGGGCCACGATCCATGTCTGCCCTCGCGCCGGAGAGCCCTGGCAGCCGTCTTCTGTGGCCACCCAGGCCTACGAAGCCATTGGCCGGGGCGCCACGGGCCTCTATGTGGACGGCCTCCAACATGGCCCTCACGCGGCCACGGACTCCGCCGAGGGCCTTCGAGAGGCGCGGCGCACGTTCGCCGAAGCTCGCATGCTGGGCCCGATGCTGGCCGCCCTGCGCCGCCCGGCCAGCGAAGTTGCCCTGCTCTACCCGTGGGCCTCGTTCGCGTTCAGCGATCCGCAGCCCATCGTGCGCGTGCTGTCGCAAGTGCACGACATGCTCGAAGCGGTGGTCGGCCCTGTGGACGTCGTGCACGAGGGCTCGATTCTCGATGCCAGCCGTCTCGCAGGGCTAAAGGTGCTCGTCATCGCCGAATCACGCTGCATCCCAGACCGGCTGGCGCAGGCCATCGAGCACTGGGTCACCAAGGGCGGCATCCTCGTCACCATCGGCGCGGTCGGCGTCATCGACGAACGCCAGTTGCCCTCGCGATTCACGGACAAGCTGCTCGGACTGCGCTACGGACCCAAGGTCGAGGCCGCGGTCCAAGGGCTCTCGCCGCGCGTGCACGCCGGCATCGTGCTGGCACCGCGCCGGGCCAACGTCATGCACAAGTACGCCGGCGCCGGCGCGGCCATTGTGGTCAACGACGTGGCGGACAGCGGCGCGGTCTCCATTGGCTTCTTGCCCACGCCGGACGAGTTCCGGCGCATCATGGACGAATGGTTGCCCAAGCCGTCGACAGCCAGGGCGTCCGATCCCGCGGTGCATGTGTTCACCCTCGTCGCACCCAAGGGCGCGGCCACGTACCTCGTTGCCGTCAACACATCGAGCACCTTCCGGGACACTCAGATTGTCTTGCCGCCTGGTGTGCCGCACGCCGCGGCCTACAGCTTGCTCGATGGCGCGCCCACCCAGGCCTTGGCCGGCCCCAAGGCCACGACCCTCCCCATCAAGCTCGGCGCCGGCCGCGCCAGCGTCTTGGGCCTCTTCGCTGGCAAACCCGCGAAGATCGAATTCTCACTCACTCGCGCGAAGGGCGTCGTCGACTACACCCTGAAAGTGCTCACGGCCAGTGGCAAGCCGTTCTTGGCGCCCCTGCCCGTCGAGATCATGTTCATCGCGCCCGACGGCGCCGTCCGAAAAGAGCACGGAGGCTGGCGCGCCACGCAGGACGGGGCGCTCGCGGGTAGAGAGATCCTGCCGTACGACGCGCCCAAGGGAAAGTGGACGGTGCTGGCGCGGATCCGCGTGGGCGATCTGTCGGCAAAGCAGGAATTCGCAGTGGACTAGCGCCGACATACCGACAAGCGGACGCTCCGCGGCCTACCTCACCACCTCACGAATCGCCGCCACAATATCGTCCTCGCTGGGCACGGACGCGTGCTCGAGGGGCTTCGAGTACGGGATCGGCACATCGAGCCCGGCCACGCGAATCGGCGGCGCGTCCAAGTAGTCGAAGGCCTCCTCCATCACACGGGCCGCGATCTCCGCGCCCATGCCGCAGGTGCGGCAGTCCTCCTCGACGACCACCAGCCGGTTCGTCTTCTCCACTGACTTGACGATCATCTCGATGTCCAGGGGCACGAGCGTGCGCGGGTCGATCACCTCCGCGTCGATGCCCTCCTGGGCCGCGCGCTCGGCCGCATCGAGCGCGCGCAGCAGCATGCGCGAGTAGGCCACGATGGTCACGTCCTTGCCGGCGCGCTTGATGTCCGCCTTGCCCAACGGGATGAAGTACCGCTCCTCCGGCACCGGCCCCTCCGTGATGTAGAGCACCTTGTGCTCGATGAACAGCACCGGGTTCTCGTCCGCCACGGCCGACGCGAGCAAGCCCTTCGCGTCGAACGGCGTGGCTGGGATCGCGATCTTCAGCCCCGGCACGTGCGCGAACCAGGCCTCCAAGCTTTGCGAGTGCTGCGCCGCGTTCCCCCGGCCGCCTGAGCCGCCCGGGGTGCGAATGACGATGGGCACGTTCATCTTCCCGCCGAACATGTAGTGCATCTTCGCGGCCTGGTTGCAGATTTGGTCCATGGCCACGGTCGTGAAGTCGATGTACATAATCTCCGCGATGGGCCGATATCCGCACGTCGCCGCGCCGATGGCCGAGCCAATGATCGCGCCCTCGGAGATCGGTGTGTCGCGCACGCGCTCCGGCCCGAAGTCGTTGATGAGCCCGCGAGTCACCGCGAACCCGCCGCCGTGCACCGCGATGTCCTCGCCCACGAGGAACACGTCCGGGTCGTTCTCCATCTCCATCCGGATCGCTTCGGTGATCGTCTCTCGGTAGGTGAGGATGCGTTCGCCCTTGTTCGCCGGCTCCGTGTCGATGGCCTCACAATCCGCGTACACGCCCTCCGCGGCCTCGTGCGGCTCCGGCAGGGGGGCTGCCTCTGCGGCCTCCGCGGCCTTCTCGATGCACACCGACACGCGCTTCTCCACCGCGTCTCGGTCGAGCTTCTCGCCAACCAACTCGGCCAGGCGGTCGATGGGGTCGTTTTCGCTCGCCCAGTGCTCCACCTCCTCCGCCGGCCGATAGATGCAGGGGTCGCCGGCGTAGTGGCCGAAGCGGCGGTACGTCTTGCATTCGACCAGGATCGGCCCTGCGCCCTTGCGCGCCTTGGCCGCGGCCTTGCTGATCGCATCGTACACGGCCATCACGTCGTTGCCGTCCACCACGACGCCCTCGATGCCATACCCGACCGCACGGTCGGCGATGTCGCGAATGTTAGTCGCCTTGCTGATGTCCGTGGAAATCGCGTATTGGTTGTTCTCGCACATGTAGATGATCGGCAGGTCCCACACCGAGGCAAGGTTGAGCGCCTCGTGGAACGCGCCCTCGTTGCTCGCGCCGTCGCCGAAGGAACACAGCGTAACGGACTTGTCGCCTCGCATTTTGCCAGCCAGCCCGACGCCCACCGCGATCGGCAGGCCCGCGCCCACAATGCCGTTGGCGCCGCAAAACCCCAAATCGAAGTCCACGATGTGCATGGACCCGCCCTTGCCCAGGCAGTAGCCGGTGCGCCGGCCCATGAGTTCCGCGAACATCTTCTCCATCGACGCTCCGCGCGTAATCATGTGCCCGTGGCCGCGGTGGTTGGACACGATGTAGTCGCCCGGTTCGAGCGCGCTGATCGCTCCCACCGCGCAGGCCTCTTGCCCGATGGAGAGGTGGATCGCGCCCATCACCTTGTCGAGCTGGAACAGTTCGTTCGCCTTCTCCTCGAAGCGGCGGATCGTGACCATCGTCTCGTACATCTCGGCGAGACGCTTCTTGCTGAGCTTGGCCATGGAGGCGGGGCCCTTTCTCTCCGTATCGACAAAAACGTATGTGCGCGGCGCCATCGACGTGCAGGAAGTCGGGACATGGTACCGATGGGCGGCGGCCCTGTCAACGCGCCGATAGTGCTCACGCGCCCTTGAAACACACGGCCCACTTTGCTTCACTAGCTCCTTTGGCGCAGGGTCGGCTGGCCAGTTCGTAGCGGCGACCGTAAGGGCTCCCTCTGCTCCGATGGCGCATCGCCACCCGAGCGGAAGGCCCTGACGGGCCTACTACAAGCGCGGCGTCATCCGCGCTAGGAGCTTTTCCATATGACGTGGTCCCTGATCGAGTCGGGCCACTGCAACGCGTTCGATAACATGGCCATCGACGAAGCCGTCTTTGCGGCATCGTTGCAGACCGAGGCCTCGCCACCGGTCCTCCGACTTTATGGCTGGCGGCCGGAGGCGATCTCCATCGGCTGCTTCCAGCGCATCGATGAACTGCACGGCGAGCTGCGCCGGCGCGGCCGCATTGATCTCGTGCGCCGAGCGACCGGTGGTTCGGCGATCCTCCACTGCCACGAGCTGACCTACTCGCTCTGTATCCACTTCCCAAGCCGCGCGGGGCGCCAAGCCACAGAGATGGTCTACATCGCCGCGCACAAGGCCATTATCAAGGCGCTCGCAAAGCTTGGCGTGAACGCCCGCATGCGCGGCGACGCCGCGACGCCGTCGGACCTCGATTCGCCCTTTTGCTTTGCCAAGCCCACGCGGTTCGACATCATGGTCGGCGATCGCAAGCTGGTGGGCAGTGCGCAGCGCCGCAAGGGCAAAGCCATTCTCCAGCACGGCTCCATCCCGATCGCCGACAGCCACGGCGTGCCCCACGCCACGGGCCTTGCCGAGGCCACGGGCTCGGACCATTCGTTCCCCGATGTCGCGGAGTGCCTTCGATGGGGTTTCGAGACACAGTTCAACACCCACTTTGAGACACGTCGCCTGACGCAGCCCGAGCGGGATCTGGCCGGCGCCTTGGCCAGCCGCAAGTACCGAAGCGACCGCTGGACGCTAAGACGATGAGGACTCGCCATGCCTATTTATGCCGATGAACCGCTCAAGCGCTACCTCGACGACGCGGCCGCCCGCGAGCCCACACCCGGTGGCGGGAGCGTATCTGCGCTCACGGGCGCCCTTGCCTGCACCATGGCCCAGATGGCCGCCAACTTCACCGTGGGCAACAAGAAGTTCAAAGACGTCGAGGCCGACGTGCGGGAGTGCCTCGACGAACTGCGCGACGTGGGCGCGGAGCTGCTCGAACTCATGCAGCGCGATACCGAGGCGTACGCGGAACTGAACGCGGCCTACGGCATGCCGAAGGATTCGCCGGCGCAGAAGGAGGCTCGTACCGCGGCGATCCAACAAGCCCTCGTGGCCGCCATGACCCCGCCCCTCCAGACCGTGCGCGCGTGCGCCCGCGCCATGCGCGCCACCGCGCAGTTGGCCGATATCGCCAACCCCAACCTGATCAGCGACGTGGGCGTCGCCGCCCTCCTCGCTGAAGCCGCGATGCAAGCCGCGAAGCTCAACGTGGAGGTGAACTTGGCCTACCTGAAGGACGAGGACATGGCCGCCCAAACGCGAGCCGAGGTCGCACAACTCATCGAGCGCGCACGCGAACTGGCGGCAGAAACAATCGGCAAGGTCCACCGCTCCCTCGGGGTCGAGGAGTAGACCCCGCCGATGGAATGGGAAATCGAAAAGGGCGAGATGGGCTGCCACGCGTGCCGCAAACCGTTCCAAGAGCGCGACGAATACTTCTCCGCGATCTACGACCGCGCAGCCCAGTTCGAGCGACGCGATTTCTGTATGGGCTGTTGGGACGCAGTGGGCCGAGACGAGTTGTTCTCCTTCTGGAAGACGCGCGTGCCTGCGAAGGAGGAACAGGTCAAGAAGTTCGTCGACGACGAAGTCATCCTGAATTTCTTCATGCGCTTGGAGGATGAGACCGACCCGCTCAAGCGCAACTTCCGCTACGTGCTGGGGCTGTTCCTCATGCGCAAGAAGTTGCTGAAGTTCAAGGACGTGGCTCGCGACGAGACCGGGGAGGCTTTGGTGCTCCACTCGCGGCAAGAGGACAAGGACTACAAGGTCTACATTGTGGAATTGAGCGACGAGGAGATCCTGCACGTGACCGAGGAAGTGGGCCAGATTCTGAACGTGCGCCTCTGAGGCAGGGTGGCGACAACGCGCGGGCACCGCTCTGCTCATTACCCACACCTCAAGCCTCTGGCCCCCAACGGGGGCCCATCCTACAGCCCAGTGTTGCGAGCTTCGCTACCCTGGGTCAATCTGGAAGCCGGAACCCCGTTGGGGTCCAAGAGGCCGCGCAACTGCGGTTTCAGGGGGGATCTAAAGATGTGGGTGACGTGCAGGGGCATCAGTGAGCCTATGCCAGCAGGTGGCATCGTGACACCAGAGAACCCTATCCCCCCTGCCCCAAGCGCTCCTTGATCGCGCGAAGTTCCAGCACGGCGGCTTGATCGCGCGGCCCGCCCATGGCCTCCTTGCTCCGAATCAGCGCGTCGAGCGATAGAACGCGGCAAGGCCCGGAGGGCAACTCAATCTCGACGCTCTGCTCCAGAGCCGCGTCGTAGGACCCAACGCCCTTGATCTCACCTAAGCAGTCCAACTGCCCTTGCGTCGTCCCGATGTACAGATTCTTCCACCCGACGTACGCCTCACTGTCACAGCCAAGCGGCCGCTTGTCAGGCGTCATCCGATGAACCGGATTCAAGTCCTCGACTGCCCGAAGGAGACGCGCCAAGTTCTCTTGGGAGAAACAGCAACATACATCGATATCCTGCGTGCGCATGCTCCCCCCGTGCGCCAGCACCGCGAACCCGCCAATGAGAACGAACTCGAACTCCTCACGTATCAACCTCGCCAGGAGTGCATCAGGATCGTCCACGAGACGCCTCCATTGCACGTTGAAGTGATTGGTCGAATTTCATCAGTCTTGACTGGAAGTGAATGCGCTCGGCAGGCGTGAGTTCGAGGTTCGCCTCGACCAAGGACATGTCGAGCCCGAACGCCTCGGCCGCGCGCCACGCCGGGCCCTTCTTCACTTCATTCTTCTTCGGCTGCGCCACGCTGGAACTCCTCGGCCTCTTTCACTTCATCGAACCACCACGGATCGCGAATATCATATCTCCCCGGCTTGGTCACGGGCAAGCTCCCGTCCTCGATCATCGCCTCAAGCGGCGAGCCAAACACGTCCAGCGGCATGTGCACCAGCGCGCGGCGCCGCGCCGACTCGTACACGGCCAGCATGATCTCCATGGTCGCCCGCGCGTAGTCGCCTTGCGTGCGGTGCGTGTCGATCTCGCCCTCGATGTAGCGGATGAAGTCCGCAATCTGCTCCGTGCGCGAGTCGATGCCCGTCACGGGAATATCTTGCCAGCCTCCAGAGCCGGGGCTCAGCAAGCGTAGGCCCTTAGCCCCCACGTCGAGCGTGCCCTCTGTGCCGAAGATCATCGTGTTTTCAGGCTGGTCGCTCGTGGGCATGTCGCTCTCGATGATCACCCTCGCTCCGCCCTCGAAGCAGACGTACGCGAGGCACAGATCCTCGATGGGCGCGCCGCGCTCCCATCGGTCCGTCGTGCGCTCCACTTGGCCCATCACCCACGCGGTCGCCGGGTCGCCGAGCATGTAGCGGAACGAATCGATCGCGTGCGTGTTCGAGTTTGTCAGGCCGCCGCCCCGGTTCAATCTCATGAGCGAAGGCTTGCCAATCGCGCCCTTCGCGATCATCTCCCTCGCCCTCGTCAATCCCGTCTCGAACCGGCGTTGGTGGCTCACCACGAGCTTTGTGCCAGCCCTCTTGCACGCGAGCAGCATCGTGTCGGCCTCCGCCAAGCTCAAGCACATTGGCTTCTCGCACAGCACGCCCTTGGCCCCGGCCCGCGCGGCCGCAACCGTGATCTCCGCGTGCGTGTTCGGCCACGTGCACACGCACACGATGTCCAACTCCTCCTTCATCAGCATGAGCCGGAAGTCCGTGTACGTTCGCTCAACGGCGAACTCGTCCGCGAACTTCTCCACTGCGTCGCCACGCATGTCGCACGCCGCGACCACCGCGCAGTCCTCCCGCGCTTGGAACCGTTGCGCGTGGCCGCGGCTGATGCCGCCCGTGCCGACGAAGCCGATCTTGTATTGCTCTGCCATGTCAAGTGCTCCAATGTGGGCTGATGGGGGCGTTCGCTCGGGCGAGTTGCTGCCTGCCAGCAAAGAGGCGCTGGCCTCACGCACGCAAGGTAACTCCGGCGGGGTACAGCATCAAGCGCCGGCGCGTTTTGTTCCGAAATGTTACCCGAAATGTTACACTGCCGCGATGGCGTTGCTGTGTCCCGCCCAGCGCGCCAACCGCAAATCGCTCTGGTTCCCCGCAGTTTCGTGTGACGTGGGTATCAAGACTCCTCAAGTCGTTCGTCGGCCTCAATGCCATTAACCTCAAGAGCGACTTGCAAAACCCCAACTAGGCCGAGGCCTCGCGCTTAACATCCTGCAGGGCGGAGGTGTCGAACGCGGCGCGGCCGAGATGCGAGCGCGGGCGCGCTCGGCTTGTAGTGGCGACCGTCAGGGCGCCCTCTGCGCCGCTGGCGTTCGCCACCCGTGCGGAAGGCCCTCGCGGGCCTACTACAACCGCGGCGCGGCCGAGATGCGAGCGCGGGCGCGCTCGGCTTGTAGTGGCGACCGTCAGGGCGCCCTCTGCGCCGCTGGCGATTCGCCACCCGAGCGGAAGGCCCTCACGGGCCCACTACAAACACGGCGTC
>JAJRTI010000875.1 GCA_024278415.1 Planctomycetota bacterium
GCGGCCGCTCTACTTCGACGCACACAGCCGCGACGTGGAGGCCGCGCTGCTCGAGAATCCGGGCGGCGAGCAGTTCGTCGCGCTCATCAACTGGGACCCAAGGCCCGCGACGGTGGACCTTGGAATGGTTGTTCCGCCCGGGCGCTATCGCGTTTTGTGTTACCGGCTCGACGGAGTGAGCGAGATGCGGGTTGGCGGGCAGCGCGTGTTCGGGCCGGACGAGCTTCGGCGACTGCGCATCCCGCTGGCAGGCCACGAGGTGCTCGTGTTGGTCACGCAAGGCCAATGACGGCAGGAATGGACACAGCAGCCGGGGCTCTGGTGCGCGTAGCCTCCCGTCGAGTCGACTGAGGTCCAGCCTCATCTTCAGTCTCTGTGCTGGTTCACGCTCGGATGGCCAGATCACGGGTTCGACGCGCGGTCGTTCGTGATCCCGTCACCGCGCAGAGCATTGTTGCTTGAAATGCCGGTCGCGGCAGCGAATAATGGGTGTGTCTTCCGTGCCGTGGATTGCCCAGAGCCGCGATTCATTGAAGGCCGCGGCAGTTTTGTTGGCGAGAGGAAGGGCGATGCATTCACTTCTGGCAACGTGGCTCTTGAGCCTGATTTGCGCGTCGCCAGCATCCACGCCGCCGTGCTTGCTGAGAGCCGGGGAGAGGAATCTTGTCAACGATGGCGGCTTCGAAGAGGTGAGAGAAGTTCTGGTGGCTGGGACCAAGTTCGTTTACGACGCCATCTACAAGCAGGGTATCGAACTGGGCGAACCGGGCGCGCCGATCGTTCTACTGCCGTATGCGTTCAGCCAGTTCTGCGGGTGCAAGCGAATGCGTGTGGTGGAGGGAACTCCAGGCCAAGGGGTCCACTGCGGCAAGAGGGCGTTACGGTTGAATGGGAGCATCTATCTGCGCGCTCGCAGCGCGGCAAAGACTGGCGACGTGTTCAAGGCCAGGTTCTACGCGAAGGGGAAGGGAAAGGTGCGGTTCATTCTCCATCTGACAAACACGAAGGGCAAGTACTTCGGCCAAGTCGTGCCGAAGCTCGTTGCCATTGACACGAACGACTGGGTCCTCGTGGAGCAAACCTTGGACACGACGGGCAAGCCGAACCTCAAACGCGTGTGGCCGCGCATGGAAGCCATGGGCGACATGTACCTCGACGATCTCGTGTTGGTGAAGGAGCAAAAATGAAGCCTGCCGAGTCCACTCCAAGGTGGGCCGCTTGGTTGCTGTGCGTCGCCGCGGCTAGTGACGCATCGGCGCAGCAGCATTCACCGGTGGCTTTCGCATTCCGCGCGGAGCAACCGGTGGTGGTGGACGGCGTCTTGGCCGAACGCTTTTGGAGGAGAGCCGTCCCCTTGGACTCCTTCGTCCGCATTTACGACAACACGAGCCTCGCTGAGGTGCAGACCACTTTCAAGGTCGTCTACAATGCGAGGATGCTCTACTTCGGCATCGAGGCGGACGAGCCGAACGTCTCGAAGCTGGTGATACGCAAGACGGGCCACGATGCGTGGCCACCGGGCTCCTCGGTTGAGCTATTCCTCGACCCCAACCGCGACCGGCACAGCTACTACCAGCTTGCCGCCAACCTCGCGGGCAGCCGGTACGACGGATACATGAAGGACCGCAAGGGCTGGAACGCCGACTGGCAGGTGGTGGCTCGGGTGGGCAAGAGGGGGTGGACC
Organism: Planctomycetota bacterium; assembly: GCA_024278415.1. The sequence continues at coordinate 1,685 of JAJRTI010000875.1, forward strand.
ATGGAGATTGGAATTCCCTTTTCCGCATTCGGCCTCTCTGCTCCGGAGAGGGGTAGTGCGTGGGGACTGAACGTGTGCCGCAACCGGGAAGGCGGGCTGCAAAACTCCAGCAGTTGGGCGCGAGTTGGCGGAGACTTTGCCAACCCCGGCAAGTTCAACACGCTTCTCTTCGGCAATGCGCTCGATTACATCAAGAGGGAACTGGCTTACGGCAACAGAATCAGTGATGAGGTGCATCAGTATCTGGCGACGGCGAAGATGCTGGAACCGGCTCTGCAAAGAAAGCTGGAGCACGCGGACAAGCTGGGCGAAGCCCTCTCGCGGGCAGTGAAGAATCTGCCGCGGCAAGACATTGCGGCCTTTCTGCCGGTCTACGATCAGGCTCAGAACGTGCGGAGGAGCTACGGGGCCATCGCGGAGGAGTTTGAAGTGCTGAAGGCGCTTGAGGAAGTTGACAAGACAAAGGAAGACCCATAATGGCACAGACAGTCGTGAAGGCCCGCGCTCGCGTGGGCACGCTGCTGGCGCTGGCGTTGCTCGCGTGGGCTTCCCACGCGACAGCGGCCGATTTCGGCCCGGACCAGCCGTACGGCAAGCTGTCCAGCGCACTGGTGACGCCACACATCCCGTTCGCGAATCCCTACTACAGAGGGAAGGTCAAAGTCCTCGTCATCGCCCCAACGTGGACGCAGCGGGAGACCGTCGAGCTGGCGCAACGGTTGGAACTCGACTACACGCCTCTGATGACGGAGAGCTTCGAGGGCTTCGGCCCGTACCAGGGCGGAGGCGAGCGCGCGACGTACATGACGATCTCGCCGGAGCAGTTTCAGTCGGTCGTGCGTTCGCGCCTCGGGGCAAACGCGAGCTACGACGCTATCATCATTGGCAAGATGCCGTGGAACGTGATTCCCAAAGCAGTCCGCACGATGATACTGGCCAAGGTGCGCGCGGGCACGGGACTCCTCTACGTCAATCCCTCGGGACTCACCAAGGAAGTCAAAGCGGTTCTCTCGGAAGACGCGAGGGCCTGCGCTGCCATCACGCAAGGCGTGCCTTGCGAAGCCATACCGCCGCTCAAAGACGTTCTTCTGCGCGCGGGCCGGCTCGGCAAGGGCAGAGTCGTGGCGATGAGCTATGGCGAGCCACCTCTGAAAAAGGGAACGCTGAGCCGCAGCGCGCTTGAGAGTCTGACGCCGTTTGCCCAACGGGACGATCCCCTCTACTACGACTACTGCCTGTCGCTGGTGGCGAAGGCCTGTTTGTGGGCGGCGCGAAAGGAACCAGAGGTCTCTTTCTAAAAGCTCCCCGCCGCGACGAGAGTCATTCCGCGGCCGCAACTGTCGAACGCGGCGTTCGCGTTTACGATTGCAGGCGACCTCCGCAGCCGGGAGATATCGTTTGTGATTCGCGACCGGCAGAGCCGTGTCGAAGCAACGGGAACGGCCGCGCCACAGCAAGGCAGAATCTCCATACGGCCGCCGCTGATCAAGGGCGGTGTCAAGATGCTCGACGTGTGGGTGAAGGAAAAGGGTAGGGTCGTCAACTGGGCCTCGGTCGCTTTCGAGGTGGCCCCGCGCATCTGCATCAAACAACTTGCGCTGGCGATGGACATTCTCCGAAAAGGCGAGCAAGTGAGGGGTGCGATTCGGCTGTCGACCCAACCGACGAACGACCTGAACGCAGTGATCGAGGTGGAGGACAACTTCGGCCGGGTGGTTGCCTCTCTTGCTCCGACGCTCACAAGCGATAGGTTGTCCTTTGCGCTCTCGGTGCGGACCCCGATGACGAAGGCTCACACACTCAGGGTGGTCCTGATGGACGAGGATGGGGTGCTGGACGAGGCCGAGGCTCCGTTCTTCATCAACACGAGCGAAGAGGCCGTGGACGACTTTTCGTTCTTCGCGTGGGGCAGCGCGTGGGCGGGGAGCCGCAGCGTGACGACGTACCTCCGCCAGTTCAATCGTTTCGGAATCGACACGCTGTACAACACGACCTCGCTGTGGGACGACTCCGACAAGACGCGAGAAATCGCCATGCGCGTGACGCGAGCAAACCTTCAGATCGCACCGTACGCGACGAGGCTGTTCCTCGCGTCGAGGGACCATGCTCACTTGAGGCCGGTTCGCGGGCCTGATGGCCCGGAAATCAGGAACTGCCCACTTTCGTTGACGCCCGAAGATCGCGCGAAAACCAAGGGCATCATGCGCGTGCGCATGCTCGCTCGAACCCTCGGCCCCTTCGGGCCGGCCTATTACAGCCTCGGCGACGAGAACGCGCTTTCGTGGCCGGGCGAAGACGTATGCTTCTGCCCGAAATGCCAGCGCAGTTTTCGCGAATACCTCAAGAATGTCTACGGGAGCCTGGCGGCGCTCAACAAGGAATGGGGCACGCGCTACCCGGACTGGCAGGAGGTCAAACCCATTGCGTTGATGGGCGCCTACAAGCAGAAACGTTACCCGCAATGGGTCGACCATCGGCTGCACATGGACAAGCTTTTCGCCGACCTGCACGGGGCCTACGCCAAGGCCATCACCGACGCCGACCCCGCGGCCAAGGTGGGAATCGAGGGGCCGGTCTATCCCACGCACTCCTACACTGGGTTCGACCTATACCGCATGCTGCAACACTTCAAGTACTTCAACCCCTACAACGCGGTGCCCGCGGTGAAGACGACGTGCTTCCTGCCGAAGGATTCGATTACGGGCATCTGGTTTGGCAGTTACCGCAGCAACACCGGCGAAGGAATCATGCGTTACACCCCCTGGCATTGCCTCTTCGAGGGGATGACCGCTGTCGGCTGGTGGACAACGGGCGTCGGCGGCAACCGGGGGCTCGGTGGGCCCGCCGCGTTCAGCCCCGACTACGTTCCGCTTCCCTTCTTCAAGCAGGCGTGCGAGGAAATTGATGAGATCAAATCCGGGATCGGCAAACTCCTCATCGGTGCGGAGCGCGTGATCCATCCCATTGCGCTGTATTACTCGAACTCGTGCCTCCACGCGGCGACTATCCGGTGCAAGGAGACGACGTGGGAGAATTCGCTGAACGACTTTCATTTTGCGCTGAGGGACGCGGGCTACGAGTATCGCTATCTCGCGCCGCAGGAGATTCAGGCGGGCGCGTTGAGCCGCTACAAAGTCCTCATCCTGCCCTACGCTCAGGCCATCTCTGCGCGGGACGTTGAGAAGATCAAGGACTTCGTCAGAAAAGGCGGAATGCTCATGGCCGACTTCTCGCCCGGCGTCATGGACGAGCACGGCAAGATGCTGCCCGAGAGCCCGCTCCTCGAAGTCTTCGGCGAATTCAGGCGCATGAAGATCAGCCGCTATGGAAAAGGCAGAGCAGTTTTCTTCTCCGACTACCTCAAAGGCTACGTGGACAAGAGGCGCGCCGGCGAAGGCCGGGGGATCGTTGCCGGGCTGATCAGGCTTCTGTCCGAGCTGGCGGGCCTCAAGCCTTTCGCCGAAGTGACGGACGCGGCCGCGCAGAACCGGCAAGACGTTGAGATCTCTGCGTTCAGGAATGGGAGCGCCACCCACCTATGCTTGCTCAGGGCCGTTTCCGCTGGCTCTGCCGCGGCCGCGAAGGGTCCGGAAGGAAGCACCGTTGCAGGAGTCGCGGCCGCGGGCCCTTCCACGATTGAAGTCAAGCTGCCATCGGTCGCCCAGGTGTACGACGTGCGAGCGAAGAAGTACCTCGGACGCACGGCACGCCTCACGCTTGCCTTGGCCCCATCCCAAGGAAAGGTGCTGGCGCTGCTTCCCGCTCGATTGCAGAGACTGAGCGTCGCGACTGGCCGCGCAGAGTATCGACGGGGCGAGGACGTGCAGTTCACGGCAAGGCTCGCACCGCCTGCACTCAACAATTGTGGGCTGGCGGTGAGAGTCGAAGTCTATGGCCCGAACGGGCAGCGCCTGCCGTATTACACACAGAAGTTGGTTTCGCTAAACACGACTTTCCGCGGAACGATTCCATTGAGTCTCAACGAACGCCGTGGCAGGTATCGGCTCCTGGTCAAGGACATCGTCGCCGGACTCAAGGCGGAAAGCACATTCGACGTGGAGTAGCCGCCCGTGTCCGCGGCCGACGCGCGCACCTGTCCGGCGAGCGGACTCGCGGCGGCCACACTGGCGCCCGATGTGGCGGGAGCGTTGCCCAGGCCCACGCCAATGGCCGGCTTGCATGCGCCCCATGATCTTTGCGCCGCGGCTATCGTTGGCGCGCCAGGCGCTAACCCCAGAGCTTCTTCACAGCGTCGGCTTCGTCCTCGAAGAACGTAAAAAAGCCATCGAGGCCGGAGATCTTGAAAACTCGAAGGACCGCGGGCTGTGGGGACACGAGGGCCATAGACTTGCCGGTGGCGGCCGCGTCCTGCTGGGCCGCGATCAGTGCGCGGAGCCCGGTGCTGCTGATGAACTCGAGTGCTCCGATGTCGACGAGGATGCCGGCCCCGCTGTCTTCAAGGGCTTGCTGGATAATCAGGCGCACAGAGTCGGAGTCGGCCATGTCGAGGCGTCCTGACAGCAGCACTTTGAGCACGTCCGCTTTGTGCTCGCAAGGGACGATGTCTATGGACATGGAGGGGACTCCTTGCGTTTCGTGAGCGTGAACTGGTTCCCGTTAGCGGCGTCCCACAGGTAGTGGGTCTCGTCAGTTAGCTTGTGAATAAGCATGAGGCCCATGCCGCCGGATGCGGGATCCTTGGTCCGCTTGCTCTTGCCGAGTGCGATGCCGTCCGCTGGGTCTAAGGGCTTGCCGCGGTCCACGATGGTGACGGAGAGGCCGCTGGCAATGGGCTCGAATTCGATTTGCATCTCGCCCGGCGCCTCGCCGTGGAACGCGTAGGAGATCACATTCGTGCAGGCCTCCTCGACCGCCACTTCGAAC
>JAJRTI010000876.1 GCA_024278415.1 Planctomycetota bacterium
CAGCTTTGCCGCCTTTGGTGGCGCAGACCCCCATGCGGGCGGTGGTCGCTAAGAGGCCGACATCACGCAACTTACGGATGCCGCCGCGTGAAAAGTGCAAAGAAACTTCGATGTCCTCGACGTTAGTAGTACAGATCAGAAGGAGAAGACAGGGCCGATCGTTTGGCGGCTCTCGTTCAGTGTGGCCCTCTCTATCTCTGCCTCCGATCTGGGCCATCCGTGGGTATCTGTGGGTCTCCGCTCTGTGCGACTGCTTTGGCCTGACGCGGCCGTTGGCCGCAGCCCATGTGGAGTGCGTTCCCGCATGTGCGGGAACGCCGCTCTAGCTTTTCGCCTGTCACAGGCGAACGGCTCGCGCGTGTGCGGATGCAAAGCAGCGCTACGCGCTGCCAGCCAAGGCGCCGTCGAGCCGGCGCACTCCACAGCGGAGCGCATCGACAACATGTTGTCGTTCGAAAACCGGTAAGCGCCTAAGGTTCAGAAGAGGCGATTCCTCGTAGAAGCAAACCCACAAGCACATGTTTCAGAAAGGGTTACACGCTTATGGCCAAGCTTGGATGGTTTGGCAATGACCATGCCCCGCCCCCGTAACCTGGAGGATCCCACGACGCCCGCGATTTGAATATCGATGCAAGAAGTGTGACCATGTAAGCGAAGTCCTGGACTGCGCGGGCGTGCGTTCAAAGCCCAGAGGCAAAAAGTGTGGCAGCATTCAGATGGAAAAACAGCCCGCGGCGTTCAGTGTTGGGAAAGGCTATTCGTCTTCCATTAGCACCCGCCCGACTGGAACCTGTCCGCGGCCGTGATGCCGTGGCGGGAGATGCGCAGAGGATAAGAGCCCATGCTCCACGCGGCCAAGCACGCCATCATGATCACAGGCTTCGTCTTCGGGATGATGCTGGTGATCGAGTACGTGAACGTATTGAGCCAAGGCGCTTGGCAAAAGCGCCTGGCCGGCCACGGATGGCGGCCGTATGTGCTGGCGGCGTTCCTGGGGGCGACCCCTGGCTGCTTGGGCGCGTTCGCGGTGGTGGCCCTGTACTCGCACGGGATTGTCAGCCTCGGGGCGGTGGTCGCCGCGATGGTCGCCACGAGCGGCGACGAGGCGTACGTGATGCTTGCGATGATCCCCAAGCAGGCCCTGTTGCTGTTTGGGGTTCTGTTCGCCGTGGGCCTTGTCGCCGGCGCGATGACGGATGCCCTTGCCCGCGGCCGCAAGCCGCCTAAGTTCGCCGCACCGCACGCATTCGACGTGCACGAGGCGGAGGCGTGCGAGTATTTCCAGGCCGAAAAGATCCTGCACCAGTGGAAGGAGTGTTCCCCTGCGAGGGGGGTGCTGTCTGTGGTGCTCGCGGTGTTCGCTTGGGCTCTCGCCGTGGGCTGGCTGGGGCCGCCCAACTGGAATTGGATACGAGTGACCCTGCTTGGGGTCTCCCTGTTCGGCCTTTTCATTGTCAGTACGACGCCAGACCATTTTCTGGAAGAACACCTGTGGCGACACGTGGCCCTCAAGCACGTGCCGAGAGTCTTTCTGTGGACCCTCGGGGCGTTGATCCTCATGCACGTACTCACCGAGCAACTCCATCTGGGCGATGCACTTCACAAGGGGCGATGGCTTGTGCTCGTGATCGCATGCCTCGTCGGTCTGATCCCCGAGTCGGGGCCCCACATGATTTTTGTGACGCTCTACGCGCAGGGCTCCATCCCGATGAGCGTTCTCTTGGCAAGTTCGATCGTGCAAGACGGTCATGGGATGCTGCCGATGCTCGCGGATTCGCGGCGCGCGTTCGCGCAGATCAAAGCAATCAACTTCGTTGTCGGCCTCCTATGCGGAGCGTTGGCCATGGCCGCGGGGTACTGAGGCTGCGGGCCAGTACGGGCATGAGGGTTGTGGCCGAAGCGACCAGACACCAGGCGGAGCGGCAGGCGCCATACAGGGGATCTATCGACAGAAACACATGAAACGATTCTGTTCGTGCAGAGAAACACGAGAAACAGTAGTGGTGTTTCACGCGATGGGAACTATGCCACGTCCAGGGATGGCGTCAAGTTCAAGCGACTGAAATATCGGGGCTTATGATCGGCGTCTGCAATCCGATCTTCTTGGCATGAGGCGTGCGAATGCCAAGTGATGCATTCGCAACCCACATCGCCTGCCAGAGGAGGTGAACAGCAAATGTCTGCCACTGTTGAGCAAATCCAGGCCCTGACCGATGACACGTTCCATGACGTCGTAGGCAATTCCGAGGTTCCGGTCCTCATCGATTTCTGGTCGCCCTGGTGCATGCCATGCCGATTCCTTGCGCCAGTCCTCGAAGAGGAAGCAAGGAAATACCAAGGCCGAGTGCGCTTCTGCAAAGTCGACGTACAGGACAATCCGCGTGTTGCATCGGAGTTTCGGATCTCGGCTGTGCCCACGCTGCTCGTGTTCCGCGACGGCAAGCCCGTGGATCGCGCTGTTGGCCTACAAAGCCCGGCGGATATATCGGCTTTGCTCGACAAAGTGCTGGCCGGCTGATCTGCCCAGTATGCCGGGCTGGCAATGTGTGTCGCAGCCGCACCCGATTCCCCGTGGACAAGAGGTGTTCTGCGGCGCGCTCACCCGTGTCATGGGCAGATGTGTGAGCCGCGCCGAAACGAGGATGCAGGCCAAAGTCGCGTAGGGTGCCGATAGGTCGAATCCACCCGAGCATCGGCCCCCAGGGAGCACCTTCACGCAAAGGAAGAAACGAATGAGCCACCAAGTATTGCACTGCCTCAAGCACGGCGACAGCATCCCACAGGACCGCCCTGCCTGCCCTTATCCGCGAGAACCGTGCAAGTACCGATCGGACTGTGTGGTCTTTGCCTTAGGCCGGGACATGGCTGAAGGCGAGACACTCGCCGCCGCCGCAGCGGCACAGGAACTGACCAAATGAAAACCACCCGAGACACGCTCAATAGGATTCAGCACAACTTTCGCACCATTGCCGCAGACATCGAAGCGCTTGAGAAAGACCTCAAGCTCTTCCACCGCAAAGACGAACGGAGGCGGTTCGAAGAACTGAAAGGACTGGTTGGAGAGCTACAGCGACAAGTGCGGCAACTCGGAACGGACTGTGCCTCTTGCCTGTAGATGCAGAAGCCAGCGCCGGCAAAGGCCGCAAGGCCCATGTGGAGAAGGCCATGAGAGTCACCATAGCCGTAAAATAGGACCTTGGCTTGGACTCGCAGATCGACACGTCGTTGTCAGAATGCGCCGACCTGCTGCTTGTGGATGTGGCCAATGGCGACCTCCAATACGCCCAGGTTTCGGCGAGCGACCACCCAGGCGATTGAGCCAAGATGGTCCACGATATCATCGCAAAAGACGTCGATGCCGCGGTATTGGGTCGGGCGAGTTTGGACCAACTCGACGAGTTGCAGGGCGCGGGCATTCATGTGTATGTCGCCGGCCAAGGCGCCGTGCGGCAAGCGCTGTGCAGCATCCTTGACGGATGCCTCAAGGATTCCGACGGCAAGAGCCTTTGTCGGGAAGCTGACGAGCAGGCGCACCACGGCTGAACCACACGACACCCACACATGGAGCGCAAATGAAACTCGCTGTTTCAGGGAAAGGCGGAGTCGGGAAAACGACGCTGACCGCCGTCATGGCCAAGCTGTTCGCTGACCAAGGCCAGCGCGTGATCGCGATCGACGCGGACCCGGCGACAAATCTGGCCTCGGCCTTGGGCATTC
>JAJRTI010000877.1 GCA_024278415.1 Planctomycetota bacterium
CGCTCGTTCGCCCGCTGGCGCGACCGAACGAGCTTGCACTGGGCTATGTTGTGATGCGCCTTCGGCGCATGTGCATTCTGCGCCGGCGCACCACGGGAATGAACGCCCAGTTTACTACGTACGTTCAGACCTGCACCCAAAGATATCGACAACGACGGCTCCTATGTCGGGCCGGGGTACGGCATCCCAGATGATCGCACGCTTGAAGCGATCCGCCTGGCCGCACGAACCGAGGGCCTCCTATTGGACCCTGTCTACACAGGCAAGGCATTCGCCGGCATGCTCGACGACATCGCGGCTGGCCGCGTGCCACGCGGCGAGTCCATCGTCTTCCTCCACACCGGCGGCAATCCCGCCCTGTTCGCGTATGCCGACGAGGTCATCGAAGACCCGGCGAGTGGGGAATCGTGTTCGGCCGGCCGCCATGCGCGGCAATAATTGCGGCCTGCCCTTGTGCGCGAGTGTGGCGAAGACCTTCGGGCCTATTGTGTCGTACCATGCCCACACACGGTGTCTGTTCAACTCCGAACCCTTGCGAGGTCGCTCTGATGCGGTCTTCCGGACCCCAGCGAGGTCCCGTATGATAGAAGCAGGGTACCCAAACCCACCGTTCCCTCCTCTTCCCTCTGCCTTTCCGGCCGCCAGAACTGGCGGCCGGAAAGGCAGAGGGAAGAGGAGGGCGCCTAACGCCCAGCAACGAAGTCTTAGAAGGAGTAAAGCCCCCATGGTTCCCTTTCGTCGCCCAGAACAGATCGTGCTGCGCAGCCTCTGTGTGATCCTGGCTGCACTTGCGCTTTCGGGGCAGAGAGCCGCAGCCGGGGAGCCGGCCGACGCGCTCTGGGTCGATGCGGCCAGCGCGGCTCCCGCGCCAGACGGCAGCCGGGCCAAGCCTTTTGCCAAGATCGGCGACGCGTTGAAACGCGTCGCGCCCGGCGGGACTGTTGTCGTGAAGGAGGGCGTGTACCGCGAGCGCGTCTCCGTGCCGGGCGGCAAGCCGGGCCGGCCAACGACCCTGGCCGCGGCGCCGGGCGCGCGCGTGGTCATCTGCGGCCTGCGCGCGATCACGGGCTGGCAGCCGGCGGGCAAGGGCGTGTTCACTGTGAAGCTGAACTGGCGGCCCTCGCGTCTGTTCGTGGGATACCGGCCGCAGCCCCTGGCGCGGGAACCGAACGAGGGATGGTGGGCCGCGGCGCAGGCCCAAGACGACACCCTCGTCGATGCGGAGCACCTCCGCCAGCCGCTCGGCGATCTGGCAGGCGCGGCCGCGTACGTGTGGACGCAAACCGGCAACACGTTTTTCGCCCTCCCTGTGGCCGGCCAGAACCCCGCGGCGGGCAGCCTGCGGCTCAAACTCACCAACAAATGGGCGAAGCTGAAGAACGGCGACAAGTACTACCTCCAGAACCACCCATCGTTCATCGACCAGCCCGGCGAATGGGCCGTGCAGAAACAGGGCGAGCAGTTCCAGGTGTTCTTGCGCCCGGCGAACGAGGCCGACCTCGACGCGACCCAAGCCCAGTGGAAGAGCGGCAACGGCGTGTCCGTGCGAAACGCCCAACACGTGCGGCTGTCCGGCCTGGAAGTCGTCGGCTGGGAGAAGTACGGCGTTGAGGTCATGAAGAGCCAGGATGTCGAAGTCGCCCGGTGCCGCGTCGCGATGAACGGCCACACCGGCATCCTGGTGCGCAGTTGCCAAAACGGCACGGTCTCGAACAACCTCGTCTCGAACAACGGCGTGTTGGGCGTTTGCATTCTCTATTCCGACGGCGTCCAGATCCGGAACAACGAGATCGCGTTCAACCGCGTGGACTGGCTGATCATCGCCTGGAAGACGCGCAACGTGGCCGTCGAGCGCAACTACATCCACCATCACCTATGGTGGGGCCATCCCGACAACGCGCAGATGTATCGGGACGTGGAGGGCGTGCGCTTCGTGGACAACCTGTTGCTCGCTGGCGGCCAGGGGGTGATGATGGAGCAGTGCCGCCAGCTCGAGTTCCGCGGCAACATGATGGTGGGCACGCTCGCCAACATGCTCATTTTTGGCCACGGCAACGCCGGCGACGCCGTGGTCGCGCACAACACCTTCGCGTTTCCCGGCTATAGCTGCCTCAGCCTCACTGCGAGCGGATACAAGCTGTTCGACAACGTGTTCATGATGGGCCACGGCAAGACGTTCTATTCCATCCGCGGGGTCAAGGACTTTGAGGCCGACCGCAACCTCTACTGGGCCGGCCCGCGGGCCACGGCAAGCATCGTCTCCGACCGAGGCTGGCATCGCACCTACGCGGAGTATCGCAAGGCCAACCCCGACCTCGACGTCCATTCGAAGTACGGCGATCCTGGCCTTGTGAATGCGCCCCTCGCGTTCGCGGTGCTCGACTCCAAACGCCTGGCCCAGTGCACCCGCAGCCGGCTTTACCTGCGCGGGGGAACGAAAGGCTTCAACGCGGGCGAGTACGTGGAGATCAATTTCGACGGCCGCGTGCGCCGCATCACCGCCTGTGAACGCGGCGCGATCACGATTGATCCGCCGCTGCCTGCGAGGCCCATCAAACCCTGGCTCGTGGCGAACTGGGCCGCCAACGACGACTTCGCGCTCGACTTGCGCCTGAAATCCGCCGTGGGGAGAAAAGCCGACGCGCCCGGCTCGAACATCAGCATCCCCGATTTCCGCCGCGGCGACTTCGACGGCGACGGCAAGCGCGACACGCCCGCGTACCCAGACGATTGGGGCCGCGACGCGCGCACCTCTCCGACCGCGGTGCGCTGAACCCCGACGCCGCAGACGGGCATCATCGTGTAGTGACTCGCGGCGCACGGCCCAACCGACGAAAGGCTCACAGAACGCCCGCATTCTGGCGCATGCGGCTACTGCACACGCTAAACGCGTACGGACGTGGACGGCCAGCCCCTGTGATTTGCACACGTAGGGCGGCGACGCTGCCTGAGAAGCCGAAGTGTCGAACGCGGCGCCGCGCTACTTCAGGAACAGTTCGATCACCGGGATCGCCACCGGCGGCTTCTCCACCGGGAGCTGGAGGGTGAGCGTGTTCTTGGCCATCTTCTCCTGCTGATGCGGCGCGCGCTGGTGCGTTCGGACCTCCGACGCGTCGTTGAGGAGTTGCGCGTACTCGACCTTGCCCGCGAAGCCGTCGAGGTGCAGTTCCTTGAACGGCCAATGCAGCACGTGCACGTACATGCGCTTCGTGTCAGAGTTGTACGTGAGGCGGCAATCCTTGGGCGTGTTGAAGCCGCGAGGGGGCTCGGTGCAGCCGTAGATGGATCGGCTGTGGCGCTTCATCCACTCGCCCATGCCCGCGAGCCGGTCGAGCGCGCGGTCGTCGAACTCCCCCCGGCCCGTGGGCCCCACGTTGAGCAGCAAGTTCCCGCCCTTGCTCACGATCTCGATGAGCATCACGAGCAGTTGCTCCACGCTCTTCCACGTGGACTCGTCGCGGTGGTAGCCCCATGAGCCGGAGAACGTCTGGCACGTCTCCCACACCACGCGCTGGCCGTTGTACTCGACCCAACTGCGCGGCATGAACTGCTCCGGCGTGCGGTAGTCGTACCCATCGTCCTGGTCGTCGAGGTCGAGCCGGTCGTTCACGAGGATGTGCGGCTGCAACTCGCGCGTCATCTTGATGAGCTTCTTGCTGTCCCAGTCCCGCCAGCCCTTGCCCTCGAAGGCCTTTGGCCGGCCCTTCTTGCCCGAGGGGTAGCTGAAGTCGTAGAAGAGCAGGTCGACCTTGCCGTACTCGGTGAGCAGTTCCCGCACCTGCGCGTGGAGGTATTCGGCGTACTTCTTCTGGTCGCGCTTCTTGTTGAGCTTGGCCTTGTCCGGGTGGTTGCGCATCGAGTGGATTGCGTCGATCTTGAAGTGCGGGTGATGCCAATCGATGAGAGAGTGGTAGAAGCCGACCTTCATGTCCGCCGCGCGGAACGCCTCGGCCATGGGCCGAATGAGGTCCTTGCCGTACGGCGTGTTGGTGACCTTGTAGTCGGTCTGCTGCGTGTCCCACAAGCAGAAGCCGTCGTGGTGCTTGGTGGTGATGACGAAGTACTTCATGCCCGCACCCGCGGCGGCCTTGGCCCAGAGCGTGGGATCGTAGAGGTCGGGATCGAAGTGCTTGAAGTACTTCTCATACACCGCGTCGGGAATCTCCTCGCGCTGCTTCACCCACTCGTGCCGCGCGGGCAGCGCGTAGATGCCCCAATGGATGAAAAGGCCGAAGCGGTCGTTCACAAACCAACTCGAATCGCCGGTGGTGGGTCTGACTTTGGCCATGGTGGTTCCTCCTGCAAGTGCGGGATGCTAAGGACACTCGTCGTCTGGGGACACGATGCAATCCATGTCCCCTCTCCCAGGGGGGACCACAGGGGGGGCGGCCGAGACGGTCGAACGGCTTCCGTCGAGGCTACCCCCCTTCGGCTCCCCCTTGAAGGGGGGGGACCGGGGCTTCCGCATCGCGTCCACTCGTGCGCGTGAACGGCGCGCAAGTATGGCACAGGCGCGCGAAAGGGTCAAGGTGCGGGATTGACCCTGCGTGGCCCGATTGGACAATGGTGTGCAGCAAAGGAGGCCATCGACCCATGCAAGAACGACACGCGGTCACCGGCGCGTTCGGCTACTCCGGCAAGCGCATTGCCCAGCGACTGCTCGACGCCGGCCCGCAGGCATACTCAGCCCCCTTGCCGCGCGATCCACCACCGAAGCGCGAACTGAAGCACCACGTTCGCGTACACGCTCGCAGCCAGGTCGTCGAGCAGAATTCCCCACCCAGCAGGCAAGTATTCCAGTTGCCGCGCGGGCGGCGGCTTGATGACGTCGAAGAACCGCGCGGCCGCGAACGCCGCGGGCACGCGCACCCACAGCGACACCGGCGGCAGCAGCAGCGCGTCCAGCAGAAAGCCCGCAACCTCGTCGATTACGAACGGGCTGGGATCCTTCTGGCCGTAGTGCGCCTCGGCCCATGGGCAGAGCCAGATCGAGAGCGCGCAGAAGAGCAGCAGCAGGCCGGCATTGAGCCATTCGGCCACGGGCGTCTGCGCGGTGAGCAGGTAGAGCGCAACGCCGAGCAGAGTGCCGGCCGTGCCCGGCGCGAACGGCGCGAGGCCCAGGTAGCCGGCGGTGATGATAAACTTGCGCATGCCACGGAGTGTATTCGGAACGCGGTGCTGCATCAAGTGGAATAGAGTCGAGGCAGCGGCCCCATTGCGTGAGGATTTGCGCCAATGTGTAACAAGACATCGCCCACTCATCCGCGGCAGAAGCACCAGACATCAAGCCATTCGCAGCGGCCATCATGATTCGGCGGCTGAAACATTGCAGCCGAGTGCAACAGGGATAGCGCCCCCGCCGACCCCGCGTCGGCGGAGCGACGGCTTATGCAACAAAGCGGGCTTCACCCGCAACCGAAACGGAACGCGCGGCGCGCTTTTTTGGAGGGCGCCGGCAGAGCCCGCCGCAAGGCGGGCGGCGACGGCGCTTTTGCTGCATGCGCGCGGCTTGCGCGAATTTGCGTTCTCGTAGACATGCGCGCGCTGCCGAGGAAAAGCGGCGTCAAGCCGCCGCACTCCAAAGCGCCTCGCCCCGGCCCGTACGCCGCAAACCGAACGCCCCTAACGCCTCGGCCCGATGGCGCGCTGTGCAGAGAGCCTACGCAACTTCTTGTTTTTCGTCGAGGTTACGAATGCTTAAGGCACTAGGCTTCCTGCAAGACGTTGCTTGCAGGAAGAGGCGACTGCGCCGCGCGTGCACCGAACTGCGGGCTGTCCTCCCGCCCGCGCTGGGCTTGCCCCGGCGTAGCGATGATTACCGACTACCGCGGAGCCAGCCACACCCTGTTTCCCCTTTCCTTGCCGAATCTCGCTCGCCTTCGGCGAGCGAGATTCGGCAAGGAAAGGGGCGAGGGATGACAGTAAATAGCCCAAGGCGTGAGCCTTGGGTAAGCAACAGGCAACGGCGCCAAAGCCTCGTAGAGGCGACAGTATGCCACGTTCGCACGGTACTGTCGCCCCTTGCGGGGCTCTGTGAACGCCACGATCAGCGTTCCCAA
>JAJRTI010000878.1 GCA_024278415.1 Planctomycetota bacterium
AGGGAGATCCGCTTGCTCTTGCGCACCTCGCCTTCTTGAGGATTGGTGAAGGTGAAGACCACGTCCGCGGCCACGGCCTTGGCGCCCACGTTGCGCACGTCGACCTTGAGCGTGGCGATGCCGGCCTTCGCTGGCAACGCCATGGCTCGGTCGATGAAAACGCCGCCCAGAAACCACAGCTTGCCGAAGCGCTTGGGGTCGTGATAGGTCGTCGCCATGCTCGCCCAGCTTGACGTTTCACCGTGGGGATACTCCGCGCGTGTCACATTGAATCCGAGTGAAAGATCGGGGCGCCAGGCCAGACCCAATGCGGCCAAGGGCAGCTTCAATTCTGCGATCCAGCGATCGTCGTAACGTCGAGTCGCGACCTTGGCTCCTTCCGCGTTCCAGCGCGCACGCTTGAAGAGTTGTCCGGTTTCGGCGAACTCGCAACGCCGGTCGGTGAACGTTCCTCGCGAGTTGATCTGGAATTGAAAGTAGGTCTTCAGATCCCGATCGGGGTTGATGAAGACTTCGACGCAGTCATCGCCGTAAATGACCGAGTCGCGCTCCCGCGCGGCCGCGATGATGTCGCCCATCCGGCTCTCGTGGCACACAAACGCGATGTAGAGCGCCTCGTCCCGGTAGCCGACGTAGACCTCCGTCTTCTGGGTCAGCCTTTTCCCCCGGAGCCCCTCGAAAGAGTCGATGCGCGAGGCCGAGCGCCACACTGGGTCGAGCTTGCCATCGATCTTTGGCGACAGGGGCAGAGCTACGGCCTGCACGTGGGTTGCGCGCGATGGGGGCGTGGCCGGCGCGGCGCCGGCCGCCAAAGAGGGCAGAAGGAGAAGCAGCCCTGCAAGGCCGGGCGTCGCTCGCGTTCCAATGGTCAGCATGCGGGATTCCTCTTCGGGGAGATCGGACACCAGACGGATTGCCGCGGCCCTCTTGCCCGAAGGCGTAGGTTAGTTCGCCCAGTTGCCACTGTCAACGATGGTGCGGCCCGCTTCGACAGCGATTGGCGGGGCGAACCTGGTGCGACGGAGAGGATCGGGCCTTGACCGTGCCACTGCCCATGCCGCGTGATCCGTCGCGTTGTCATCGTATCTTCGGCGTGCCATACTATTGCCATTGACTGCCGCCCGCTCGTAGTGAGGCCCGTAAGGGCCTCCTGCAAGCCAGACACCGGCCCCCGCCTCCCGCAGGTCGCCAACCTTCGGGAGGTTGGGCGTCTGACTACAAGCGCATACGCACGCATGAACATCACCTATCTAGCTGCCGGCGCCGGAGGGAGCCACTGCGGCGCGTGCGCGCGAGACGCGGGGCTCGTGAACGGGCTGCGCGCGGCCGGGCACGACGCGGTCCTGATTCCGCTGTACACGCCGGTGCGCGTCGATGGCGCGGACCCGAGCCTGGAGCGCGTCTTCTACGGCGGCATCAGCACGTACCTTCAGCAGAAGTGTGCGCTGTTCCGCAAGACCCCGCGCTGGATGGATTGGCTCTTCGACCGGCCGGCGCTGCTGCGTAGGGTCTCGCGGTTCGCGATCGAGACGCGGCCGGAAGGGCTGGGATCCATGACCGTGTCCGTGCTGCGGGGAGAGCACGGGTTCCAGCGCAAGGAGCTGGAGCAACTCCTCGACTTCCTCGCCGAGCAGGGCAAGCCCGACGTGGTGAACTTGACCAACTCGTTGCTGTCGGGGCTGGCCAAGCCGATCCAGGAGCGCCTCGGTGCGCCGGTGGTGTGCACGCTCCAGGGCGAGGACTCGTTCGTGCGCCGCTTGGGTTCGCCGCACAGCGAGGAAGCCCAAGCGCTTATGCGGGAGCACGCGCAGGCCATGGACGCGCTCATTGCGCCGAGCGAGCCGTACGCGGACGCGATGGCGGACTTCCTCGCAATCGACCGTGCGCGGATCCAAGTGGTGCGGCCGGGCGTGGACGCGGCGGCGTACGCGGCGGCCGCGCCGCGGGCGCGCGGGCGCTTCCGCGTGGGGTGCCTGTCCCGAATCACCCCGGCCAAGGGCCAGGACATCCTGGCCGAGGCGTTTTGCCTGCTCGACAACCCCGGGGAGTGCGAACTGGCGTTGGCCGGCGAACTCGCGCCGTCGAACCGGCGGTTCATGGCCGGCATCGAGCAGCGCCTGAGCGAGGCCGGGCTCGAAGATTGCTTCACGTATCAGGGTGAGCTGGACTTGGCGGAGAAGGTGCGCTTCCTCCAGGGGTGCCACGTGTTCGTGCTGGCCTCCCGCTACCCGGAAGCGCGCGGCATAGCCGTGCTGGAGGCGATGGCCGCGGGCGCGCCGGCCATCGTGCCGGATGGAGGCGCGTTCCCGGAGATGCTACAATTAACAAACGGGCTGATGCTTGTGCCGGGAGAGGACCCGAAGGCGCTCGCGGAGGCCATTGATTCGTTGCGCCGTGATCCTGCCCGCGCCGCGGCCATGGGCCAATCTGCCGCGGAGGGCGTGCGGGCGCACTTCTCCATCGGACGCATGGTCGACGAGACGGTCGGCGTGTACGAGGAGGTCGCCGCTGGCCTGTAGCGGGCGGTTGATCGTCGTCTGAAGCCCCTCTGAAAGGAGCCTGCCAGATATGCCATCTTGCCGCAGAACATCACTGGCCATTGCCGTGTTGACGTTCGTACTCGCCGGGCCTTCCATGGCCGATGATTGGCCGCAGTTCCTGGGGCCCGGCCGCAACGCCGTTGTGCCCGAAGCCAAAGAGTTGGTCAAGGAATGGTCGTTCGAGGGCCCCAAGGTGGTGTGGGAGATCCCGGTCAAGCAGGGCTTTGGCGGCGCCGCGATCTACAAGGACAGCGTGCTCCTCATCGACCGCGACGGCACCAAGGGCGACGTGGTGAAGCGCGTTCGCTTGGCCGACGGGCAAGAGGTCTGGAGCTTCGCGTACGACGCGCCGGGCAAGCTCCCCGTGTCCGGCAGCCGCAGCACCCCGGCAACCGATGGCAAACTCGTGTACACGCTCGGCGGGTTCGGCCATCTGTACGCGCTGGATTTCAAGACCGGCAGGCCCAAGTGGAAGAAGCATCTGATCGACGACTGGGGCGGCAAGCTCCCGCGCTGGGGCGTGGCCATTTCGCCCCTGCTCACCTCCAAGTACGTCATCGTGTCGCCTTGGGGACGGAAGGCCGCGGTCGTGGCGTACAGCAAGACGACTGGCAGGGTGCGCTGGAAGACGCCGAACACGCTCGGAGCCGTGCTCGACTACGCGTCGCCGGTGCCCATGAAGCTTGGCAAGAAGAGCACGTTCGTCGCCATGGGCAAGGCCCGCGGCTCGTCGCCGGTGATTGGCGTGGACGCGCGCACGGGCAAGCTGTTGTGGTCGTACGACGGGTATCGGTGCAGCATCCAGATCCCGTCGCCCATCGTCATGGACAAGGGCCGCATCATGCTCGCCGGCGGCTACGGCGCGGGCTCGGCCATGATCCAAGTGCGAGCCAAGGGCCGCAAGTACTCGGTCGAGCAGTTGTGGCGCAACAAGCAAATAGGCACCACGCTCGCGCAAGCCGTGCCCTACAAGGGATACATCTACCTCAACAGCGGGTACAAGCAGAAGGACTTCGGCCTGGCTTGCATGACTATGGCCGGGGAGGTCAAGTGGGATACGGACAAGGATCCCAACTTCGACATGGGCAGTATTCTACTCGTAGGCGACGTACTCTTCGCTATTGCCGGCCAGAATGGCCAACTCGTGATGGTCGATCCCAGCCCGGAGGGCTACAAGGAGATCGCCCGCGCGAACGTGTTGCGCGGCTCCCGCGTTTGGGCGCCCATGGCCTACAGCAACGGCCTGCTTGTCATCCGCGACCACAGCAAGATGGTGTGCCTGGATCTGCGGAAGAAGTAGCGTGTGTGGGAGTTGGTCATTGGTCACTGGTCATTAGTCATTGGTCATTGGTCATTGGTCATTGGTCA
>JAJRTI010000879.1 GCA_024278415.1 Planctomycetota bacterium
ATCCACATGATGCCCGAACGCGGGTTCGACACCCTACAGATCTGCGGCGGCAAGGGCGGCCGGTGGACGAAGTCGCACGGCCTCGAAATCGGCCCCGGCCCGCTGGGCAACCACTACGCCACCTGGCTCGAAGAGCGACACCCCGGCGGATACGAACTGATCTACGAACAGCGCCGGCGGCCGGAGTACAAACAAAACAACACCGCGATCACGAACATTCTGCCGCTGGAGGAATACGTCGACTACTGGATCGGCCAGAACACGGTCGACTACATCAGCCGCCCGCGGTCGGAGCCGTGGTTCGCGTGGTGCGGCTTCTGCGGCCCGCACGGGCCCATCGATCCGCCCAAGCCATACGATTCGCTCTACAAGCCCGAAGACATCATCCTGCCCGAGAACTTCTTCGTGGATCGCAAGGGTGACCCGCGGGAGCCGGCGGCCGAGGAGGAGAAACTGCTGCGCTACTGGATCGCGCTCTACTACGGGCTCTGCACGCTGATCGACGACCAAGTGGGCTGCATCATGGACGCCATGACCCAGCACGGGCTGTGGGAGAACACGCTGGTGCTGTACGTGACGGACCACGGCGAGATGCTCGGCGAGCGCGGCGCGTTCGGCAAGGGCAACTTCACGGACCCGATCATCCACGCTCCGTTCCTCGTGGCGCCGCCCGAAGGGCAGACGGCGCCGCCGGTCATCAACGGCTTGGTGGAGACGATGGACATCGCGCCGACGGTGCTCGACTACGCGGGCGTGCCTATCCCCGAGGAGATGCAGGCCACGAGCCTGCGGCCGCTGCTGGAGGGCGAGGCCGGCGGCAAGGACGCGATCCTCTGCGAGTACACGACTAACAACCGCGAGCGCAGCGGCAAGTGCCTGCGCACCGAGCGCTACAAGTACTGCTATTGGAGCCCCGGGGAGCGGGAGGAGTTCTACGACATGCAGGAAGACCCTCTCGAGCGCAACAACGTGATCGACGCCCCCCAGTACCAGGACGAGATCAACGCTCACCGACGCAAGACGATCGACATCCTCATGGACGCTGGCCGCAAGCACGTGCTGAGGCTGTAGCCGCCGTATCGAGCGGCGCCTTGCTCGGCCGCGCCGCACCGACCGCGAAAAGCCCCGCTATCAGATTGGGCTGGGGAAACGGCGCTTCTCGGCTGTATCCGGTCTGCTATAATTTCTGTGTGCTGATGTCGGTGGCGCCGGTGTTCATGCGAGGCTCGGCCACGCAACGGCCCGGTGGGGCGCCGCGGCAGCATGATTGTTCGCCGGCCGGATCCGGTGTGGAGGCGGGCGCGGCCGCAAGAAGATCGACCCAGGAGCGGAGCCCGAAGCCTCGGGATCGCCTTCCGTCTTCACCGTACGGTTGTGCAGGCCTCGGAATGCCAAGGCATTCCGCTCCAGCTTCTTGTCGCCTAGTAACCCCACCATGACGAGGCCAACAGGATTGCCAAGGACGGACAGATGCCCCCGCGCGCGGCCGATGTTTCCTTGGCCAATCGTGATTCTGTGCGCCGCGGCCTGCCAATGGATCGGCTGCACCGCGCAGCCGGCGCGCGAGGGCGACGCTTCGGGCGATGCCTATTCCGAGCACGTGCCGTATCCCGATGGCACGCCCGCGGCGGCCTGTGCTCCGTGCCATCAGGAGATTTGGGACGAATGGAGGCAGTCGGCCCACGCGCAGGCCTTCGTGCAGGAGGAGTTCCGGCGCGCGACCCGAGATCGCCAGGAGGACGACTGCCTGCGCTGCCACATTCCGAAGTCGATGGACACCTTGGCCACCGGCCCGGTGCGGACGCGCTTTCGGGAGGAGGGCGTGACCTGCGAGTCTTGCCACCTTTCGGGCGACGGATACACCGCGCCCCGGCGGCCCACGACCTTTGCCTTGCACAAGGTCGTGGTGAAGGGATTCATGCGCGAGGCCGCGTTTTGCGGCCGCTGCCATGAGAAGATCTTCAAGCAATGGTCGGCCATCGCGATGGCCCCCAAGGAGAAGCAGACCTGCCAGCAGTGCCACATGTCCGCGGTGCATCGCAAGACCATTGCCGGCACGCGCTGGCGAATCCTGCACAGGAAATTCGACGGCCGCCGACACGAATTCGCAGTCCTGCCGTCGGCGGCAGGCAAACCCAGCGTGGAGGTGGAGGTGAGCCTGGGCGAGGTGTCCGCGACGCGCGTGGCCGGGCGGGTGACCGTGTCGAACACAGGCGCGTATCATTCCATCCCGGGCGGTGCGTTCGGCTTTCGCGAGATCGCGGTCATTAGCGCGCTGGTGGACCGCTACGGCGTCGCGTCGGTGAAGCAGGTGCACCGGCTTCTGAACCGAAAAGGCCGCGATTTGGCCTATGGCCAGTCGAAAGCGCTCCCCTTCCGCTTCGAGCCCGTGCCTCAGGATGCAGAAGCGCTGGAGGTGCGGGTCGTGCGGGTCTCGGGCAAGGGGCTGGAAGGTGTGCTCCGAACGGAGACGTTCCCATTGCGCGCGTTGGCGTCGAGGAAACCCGAGGCCGACGCTCAAACGGCTGCCCCCGACTGATGCGATCCTCGATACGCCGATTCACGTTCACGGAGATCGCCTACCACTGGGCGCAGGCGCTGCCCTACCTGTTGCTCGCGGCCAGCGGCGCGGGCCTTCTGGTGGGGCCGCATCTGGGCCTCAGCCCCGGGCACCGGCTTTGGCTCGCGTGGCTGCATCGCCTCGCGGGGGTGTGCCTGGTTCTGCTGCTCCTTCAGGTCGCGTTGAGCGGCCGCGCGCGCGTGCTGTGGGGCAACTTGCTCGAATCGTTGCGCTGGGGCCGGGACGACTTGCGCTGGCTCTACCTGGCCGGCCGAAGCCTGCTCCACCCCCAGACCGTGCTGCCGATTGCCGGCAAGTTCAACGCGGGGCAGAAGCTCAACCTGCTGGCCAGCTTCACGTTTGTGCTGCTCTTCGTGGCCACGGGCGCGGCCATTTGGTGGCGGCCCACCGCGCTGCTGCCCCGCGCGGTGCACACCGCGCTCTTCGTGTTGGCGGCGCCTTTTCTGCTGGGCCACTTGTACATGGCCCTGTTCAACCCGTCCACGCGGCAGGCCATTGCCGGCATCTTCCACGGCCGGGTGGATGCCGAGTACGCGCGGCGCCATCACGAGCGATGGTACGGCGAGTGTACGGGCGAACCGGTCGAAGCCCGGCCGGCGGGCGTGCGCGGGCCCTTGGCGCTCGCACGGCTCGCGCTTCTGGCCGTGGGCCTCCTGGCCGGGCTGGCGCTGCTGTTCGGGTTCAGAGCGCCGCTGGCGCGAGCCGGCCGCAAGGCGGCCACGCTCCACCCGCTGGACGCGCTCGAGCCGGGCGCGCTCATGGCCGCACACGCGAGCCCGGCCATCGCGTGTCTCGATTGCCATTCGCTGCTGCAAGACGTGGCCGAGGCCAAATGCCTCAAATGCCATGACACGGTGCGCGAGCGCCGCGTCGCCGGCGCAGGATACCACGGCCGCCACGCGCAGCCGTGCACAGACTGCCATTCGGACCACCGCGGCGACGCGTTCGAAACGCCCCTGCCGGCCGGCTTCCGCCACGACCAGACCGAGTATCCGCTCATTGGCGCGCATCGCGGCTTGAAGTGCGAGCAATGCCACGTTCGCCGCGGCGGCCCGACTGGGCCTCGGTTCATCGGCACGCCGAACGCCACGTGCGACGCGTGCCATGCCGACCCCCATCGGGCGCAGTTCGACCCGCCCTGCACGCGCTGCCATACCACGCGGGGCTGGAAGGGCCGCGAGCTTCGGTTCGACCATGGCCGGGATTCTGCGTTCCGCCTCGAAGGCGCGCACGCCGGCATCGAGTGCTCGAAATGCCACGCCGGGGAGCGTTTGGCGAGCGCCCAGTTCCATTGGCAGAAGCTCGGCTGCCCCACGTGCCACTCCGATCCCCACCAAGGCCAACTGGGAACCCAGTGCTCCCGCTGCCACACCCAATCCCAATGGCAAAGCGCCCGCCTGCTCTTCGCGCACGACCGCGACAGCCGTTTCCCACTCACGGGCCGCCACCGCACCACGCCGTGCGCCAAGTGCCACCGCCACGAGGCCAACCAGCCCCTGGCCGCGGCGCGCTTCAAGCCGTTGCCTACCGCATGTGCGGACTGCCACCCAGACCCACACGAAGGCCATCTCAAGACCCAATGCGAGCGATGCCACACGACGGAAGGTTGGACCGGCCGGCACGTCGCGCTCCCCGCGGGCGCGCCCCAAGACGTGCGATCGGTGGCCGATTGCACCGCCTGCCACACGCAAGACCTGGAAAAGCCGGTCCCACTTAACAAGGTTCCGGCGAGCGTCCGCGGGCAAGCAACTCGTTTCCTCCACTCCAACCACCCGCGCGACAAGGTGGCCTGTGCGCAATGCCACCCCATGAAGGCCAAAGGCGTCCACGTGCCGTTGAAGCCGTATGACGCCCAATGCTCCGACTGCCACCACAACCGGCAACAGACCGTCGCCTGCGCGCAGTGCCACCGCGAGACGGCCGACTACTTCGCCGGGCGCTTCGAAGGCCGGCTCATCGGCAAAGGCCGGCATGGCCGGTCGGGCGCGGTGCGCTGCCAAGATTGCCACCGCTACGACGCGGCCGCCAGGCGCTTTGCGCCCACGGAATCCGCCTGTGAAAACTGCCACCCCGCGAGCTATACCCCGGTCTTCCTCAAGGCCAAACGAGACTGGCAGGCCTGGCAGGCGAGCCTGCGGGACCGCCCCCTAAGCAAGACGCAGAGGGCTGCCCTGCGCTTCGTGGCCAGAAACTGGTATCACAACGATGCGCACGCAAACCGCCTGCGCAAGCGCTTCGAGCCCCGACAGTAACGCGCGGAGCGCCCCGGCCGAGTGCGCTCTAGGTTACGCATCGGTTTGCAAACGACTACATGTTGTCGATATCACTGAACGCCAGCACGAGGCTTGTCCCCGTGCTGGCGATGACTTAGCGTTCGCCAGCGCCGTAGGCGCGGCAGTCAATAGCCAGGCGGCGGGGGTCAACGGCCGCCTGGGGGCACGTGGCGTAAGCCTTGGGAACGCGCGGATCGTGGCGTTCACAGAGCCCCGCAAGGGGCGACAGTACCGTGCGAACGTGGCATACTGTCGCCTCTACGAGGCTTTGGCGCCGTTGCCTGTTGCTTACCCAAGGCTCACGCCTTGGGCTATTCACTGTCGCCCCG
>JAJRTI010000880.1 GCA_024278415.1 Planctomycetota bacterium
CGCCCGCCTCGGCCAGCCCTACCCTCCTCGACGCCTCGATGAGTGCGAGCGGTGGATGAACAAGCTCGCGGACGGGGAGGGCAACTTTATCCGCCTGCGCATGGACTCGTGGTGGCTGGCCATCGAGATGTCGCCCGACGAGGCCTCCGGGTACATGGGCCTGGGCTACTACCACCAGCCCACGTCGTGGATCATCGACCAGATCTACGCACTCGCGGCCAAGCGCGGGCTCTACGTGATGCACTGCATGGACAACGCCAACGCCAACGTGAACCTCCGCCCCCGGTCGCGCACCAACAAGCGCACCGCCTGGCGCGTGGCCTACGACGTGTATCTCAAGGAGAACGGCGGCGTGTGCGACAACCACGTCGACACGTGGTCCAACCCCGAAGCGCGGCGCCAGTGGCGCAACAAACTCCGCTACGTCATCGCGCGTTGGGGCTGGCAGCCGAACGTGATGTGCTGGGAGTTCCACAACGAGACCGCGATCCGGCCCGACATGATCGACGCCGCGGTCAAGTGGCACCGCGAGATGGGCCGCTACCTGCGCGGCATCGACCCCTACGACCGGCCCATCACCACCAGCCTCATGGGCGACCACAAGCTCGCACATCGCATCTGGGCGTTGCCCGAAATCGACATCATCCAGTACCACTTCTACAGCGGCGACGAGATGGCGACGCGCATCATGTCGCTCACCCAGGAAGGCCTCGACGCCCATGGCAAGCCCTTCTTCCTCGGCGAGTACGGCGTCAAGCCGCAGTTCAGCCCGGGCAACGCGGACTACGACAAGATCGGCGTCCACATGCACAACGGCATGTGGGGTGCGCTGTTCGCGCAGGGGTGCGGAGCCGGCGCCATGTGGTACATCAGCAACTACGTCGAGCCGTTCGATCTCTGGCATCACTACCGCGGGCTCAAACAATTCGCGGATCGTGTGCCGTGGAACACACCGGACCTGAAACCGTTCGAGGTCGCGCCACCCGCGTTCGCGCAGCCGCCCTCGACGCTCCACTTCCGCGACGTGAGCATCCCTACGAGCAAGAAATACGCGTTCGCCCCCGCGCCGCAGCAAGACTTCACGATCCACTCCAACGGCCGCGTCACGCCCGCCGACGTGCTGCCGCCGAACTTGAACATGGCCCCCGCGCGCAAGACCGCGCCCACGTTCCACCTCACCCTCGACCGGCCGGCGAAGTTCGTCGTCCTGGTCGAAACGTCCGTGGGCGACGAAACGAACCGGCTGCTCGTGTATCTCGACGGCAAGAAGGCTATCGACGCGCCCTTCCCCGCGGGCAAGGAGTATAGCGCCAAGTCCGAACACATCGAGAAGTATGCCAACTGGCGCACACCTTACAACAAGAAGGTCGAGATCGACGTGCCGGCCGGCAAACACACGATCCGGTGCGAAGCCGTGGGCAAGGACCGGCTCGAAGTGCGCTACGCTCTCAAGGGAGGCATCGCGATCGAGCGGCAGCAGCCCCTGCGCGCGTACGGCTTCCGCACGAGCGACGCGGCATACCTTTGGTTCCAAAATTCCACCGCGACTTGGTGGACGGCATGGGAGAGGCGCGAGCCTGTGCCACTCGCCGGCATGGCGACGACGATCAAGGGCCTGCCCGACGGTGCGTACCGGATCGAGTGGTACGACACGTGGAAAGGGCGGATCATCAAATCTGAGAACGCGGCCTGCCGCGGCGGAGCGCTTGCGTTGCACATCCCCGACGTGCTGCGCGACATCGCGTGCATCGTGGAGCCGCAGTAGTGTCCGTCGCGAAATGCCGCGCGACGAGCGCTTGTAGCGCGCTCGTAAGAGCGTCTCTCCCCGGTAATGCGGGAAACCACAGAACGGAACGCACTGACGTGCGTGCTACCAGCGGGCTCCGTGCATTTCGCGACAGAGCCGCAGTAGGTGTTGTTGGTCGTCAGCGGCCCCGCGGCGCATGGGGAAAGCCCTGACCTTGACAGCGGCGAGTAGACCTGTAAAATAGCTGTCTTCGCATGGTCATGGCAAGCTTGCGGCACACGGCCTGGGCAAGCGCGCTGTTGACAAGAATACGGCACTGGCGGCGTAGCCAAGTGGACTAAGGCGACGGATTGCAAATCCGTTATTCATGGGTTCGAATCCCATCGCCGCCTCACCGAGCCAAAGCCCCGGCCGGCTTGAGAGAAGCCAGTCGGGGCTTTGGGCGTTCTGGCGGACATGGCCTGCTTGACGCCGCGCGGGGGCGGAGCTACCATCACGCTCGGCCTCGCGCCACCTGGGCGAGTGGTGGAATTGGCATACACGTCGGACTTAAAATCCGCCGGAGCTTAGCTCCATGCGGGTTCGAATCCCGCCTCGCCTATTTTTAGCGCCTCCACCCTCAGAAACGGTCACGAAAAACAAGAAGTTGCGCGGCGTGCGTACACTCTCGGCCGCGTATTGCGTATTGCGCATCTCGGATCGCGGTCCGAATACGCAATACGCACGCGGCAATACGAAACAGCGAGGGGCCCTACTTCTTCTTGCCCTTTTTGTCCTTTTCTTTGACGTACGTGGCCCCCCGCTCCTCCGCGATCTCCTCTAGCTTCTTGTCCACGGCTTCCTCCACCTTCCGCTGGGCTTTCTCCAAGTTGGACTCCGCTCGGCTCAGTGCGCGATCGAGCTTCTCCACCGACGCGGTCACCCCTTCCTTGTCCAACTTGAGCGCCTTCTTGAGCATGGCGCTCAGCTTGACCGCGCGGCGCAGATCGCCAGCCACGTCGTCCTTCTTCTTGCGCTGGCTGCGGCGCTTGCGCTTGCTGAGTTTGGCGACAGCCTTCTCCGCCAACGCCTTGGCCAACAGCGTCTTCTCACCGTCATAGACGTATTTCAGATACATCCCAGCGCCTCCGCACTCTCCACACTGCACGGCCCCGATCCCCTTGCACTTCCTGCACATCTTCAACACTTTCTTGCGCTCGGTGGCGACGGTGCCGGCCTGGTATGCGGAGATCGTGCGTTTCACATACTTGGAAATCTTGTACCCCTTGCCTAGGCACTCTGGGCATCGGTAGAACCCGCCCTCGCCACACCGGGGGCACGTGCTCTTCATGCGATGGGCCACAAGGCACTTGAACACTTCCTCGTCCAGGGCCTCCGTCAGCTCCTCTTGGTGCTGCTCCATCGTGTCGTGCCCCGGTTTGCCCACGAATGCGATGACCGCATTGATGAAGTCGTTGTGCCGATTGGCCTCGTGGGCCTCCTTGATGGCGCGGATGCCCGATGCGGTCTTCGCCTCGCGGCGGCCCAGAATCCGGCCGCTCAGTCTCTTGATCTGCGCGTCTTCGGGTGCGGCTTTGGCGGCCTTTGCGATCCATTCGGCCGCTTCAGCATCTTTCTGCTGGCCAAACGCGATTTCGGCCAACTGGTAGAAGCTCTTGGCGCGGAGGCTCGATCCGAGCGCACTGGCCTTCATGAAGGCCTGGTTAGCGTAGGGCCACATCATCTTGGACTTGCACCACAGGCCCAATTGGTACCAGTCCTCGGCGCTGAGCCGATTGATCTTGCGCAGGTGCGCGTTGTAGTCCGCGAGCGAGCCCTGTGCGAGCACGGGTACGGGCAACAGCATCGCCAGAATCAGGACAAGGGCGCGCGGGGTCTGCATAGTCGAGCCTCCGGGGACAGATTGCTCGGACCGTTCACGGTTGTTGGAGTATGGGTGGCGTGTCGGCCTTGGCAGAGGGGGTCTCGCCATCGGGCGCTCGCGGCGGCACGCCTCTAATGCTAAACGCGGCGCCCTCAGGGCCCACATCCGCGTCGATCGCCTGTCCAACGTAGATGAGGTCCGGGATGCGCAACTGGCCCGAGCGATACAACTCGACGAAGACCTCCGTGACGGCCGGGTCGAACTGCGTGCCGGCGTGTCTCTCAAACTCAGCGACCATCTGGTCGGGATCGAGGACGCGCCGGTAGGGACGGTTCGACGTCATCGCGTCGTACGCGTCCGCCACTGCGAGGATACGCGCTTCCATGGGGATGGCCTCGCCCGCAAGCCCCTCGGGGTAGCCGCTCCCATCGAACTTCTCATGGTGGTGGCGCACAATCCTGACGACCACGTCGGTGTCCGCGATGTTCTGGATAATGTTCGCGCCGATCTCGGGATGCTGGCGGATGATGGCGAACTCCTCATCGGTGAGCTTGCCCGGCTTGTTGAGGACCTGCTCCGGCACGCCAATCTTGCCCACGTCGTGAAGCAAGCCCGCGAGCTGCACGTCCGCCATGCCCTCGCCCAAGAACCCCATCTCCTCGCCAATCTGCATCGCGTACGCCGTCACGCGCTCGGAATGGCCCACCGTGTACACGTCCTTGGCCTCGATCGTGGCCACGAGCGTGCGCACAATCTCGTAGAGCCGCGCTTGGACACGCTCGATGAGCATGGCGCGCTCGATGGCGATGGCGGCTTGCTTGCCCACGGCCGCGAGCAGCTCCAAGTCCTGGCGAGAGAACACGTCCGTCGAGGTCGTCGTATCCACGTAGATCACGCCCATGATGCGGTCGTGCGTCTCCAGCGGCACGCACATGGCCGCACGGATACGCTGCATCATGATGCTCTCGCCGTCGCGGACCCGATCGTCGGACGTGGCGTCCGGCGTGAAGAACGAGAAGCCGGCGTTGTAGCACTCCTCGACGATGGTCCGGCTGAAGCCCAGTTCGCCCTGGGCCTCGGCCTCGTCGGCCCCGATCGACACGACCGGCCGCAGCCGGTCCGTGCCCACTTCCGCGAGGATGAGGAACCCGCGCTCCGCGTGGCTCACATCGATCACCGAGTCCATTAGACGCCTGAACAGGCTGTCCATGTCCGACTCGGAGTTGATCAGGTTGCCGACCTTGTAAATGGTGGCCAGCGCCTCTTGGATGCGCCGGTAGTTCTCGATGTTCTCCAGGCGCGTCGAAAGCGCCATGAGGTCGGTCTTGTCGAGATCGAAGCGCTCCTTGATCGGGCCGCCCCCCGGCTCGGGCACGTTGGCCAAGAGATTTGCGGACTTCCGGCGCCTCTCGGGCTCGACGCGGAATTCGAACTCCACCCCCCCCAGGCGAATTGTGTCACCTGGCGACAGGTGCGCCCGGGAAATCCGAGTCCCGTTCACCCAGCTCCCGTTGCGGCTGTCGCAGTCCTCAATGAAAAACGACCCATCGGCCCTCCCGAGCACGCAGTGGCGCCGCGACAGGCCATGCTCCATGACCTGGATGTCGGCCTCATCCCCTCGCCCGATAACGACAAACTGCCCCTCATCGAGCGAGAACGACTGGGTCTCGACTCGTCCTTTGACGGCAACAAACGATGCTTTCACTGTGTCGTAAACTCCGTGTCGTGCCTGTCTCCAGCGCGCCCTAGCCTGGCGCCGGCCTGCAGCCAGCACACAAGCTATGGCAAAACGCACCCAGGATTATACGGCGTGTGCGAGCCACTTGTCAAACTAACGCCGGCTTCGCCCGCAACCCTGACGCGGGAGGCCTTCGCCTTGCGGCGCTGCCCTGCGATTGTCTCGGCATCGGAATGCCAAGGCTTTTCGCTCCAGCTTCGTGTCGCGACTCCTGATGGATAAGGCGCCGACGCCCGCCTCGCCACACGGACCGCGCAAGACGCCTGCGTCTGCGGCGCAGGGGCATATGCCTGGCGCGATCAAATTGCCGCCAATTGACAACTCCGGACCGAACTGATAGCGTCCGGCCGATCCAATGGAACGCCTTTCCACACGCCCTCGTCATGCTGGCGACAAGGTGGCGCTCGCCTTGCTCGCGGCGCTGGCCATCGCGGCCGCGCTCCCCCTCCTTGCGAGCGGCCGGCGCATCTCGCAGAACAGCGACTTCCTGCTCTACTGCACGTACCATCGCATCGCTCGCCACAGCCTGTTGCACTTTGGCGAGTTCCCGTTCCGCACGCAGTACCTCGGCGGGGGCTACCCCTTCGCGAGCGAGCCGGAAAGCCCGGTCTTCAGCCCCTTCCTCTTGCTCACGCTTGGCTTCGGCGAAGTGATAGGGCTCAAGGCGATCGCGGCCGTGATGTACCTGGCGCTGGCGCTGGGGGGGTATGGGATGATGCGCCGAGTCTTGGGCCTGCCGCCGCTCGAGTCGTTCTTTGGGGCCGCACTCCTCACCGCGAGCGGCTGGATGCCGGGCCGCCTTGCAAGCGCCAACTACCCAGAGCTGTGCTACGCGTTCGCTCCGCTCGCGCTCATGCTGTGGGTGCGCAGCGTCGAGCGCGGCAAGGGCCTGCTCGCGCCAGCCCTCGTCCTTGCCGCGTTGCTCATGGACGGCCGGCAGGCCTGGATGTCCATCATGGTCTTTCTGGCCGCGTACGCCGTACTGCGCACAATCGAAGTGAGGGCCGGCACGATCACCCTCAGGCTCGAATGGCTTACCTCCTACCTGGCGCTCTGCTTCGCCGTGGCCGGTCTGGGCGCGATCAAGATCGTGCCCATGCTCCACGCGTTCAGCCTGCGGGGCGATGCGATGCCGGCGCACCACTCCGACGTGTACTCGGCGCTCACCATCGGCGCGATGGACTGGAGGTTCCCGTTGGCGTTCGTGGAGCCCATCTTCCACAACGACATGCCGGACGCGTACGTCGGTTGGGTCGCGGCTGGGCTCTTCGTCCTGGGAGTGCTGTGCTGCGCCAAGCGCGCGTGGCGCGTGCTTGCGCTGCTGGCGGTCTTCACGTGGCTCGCGCTCGCCCACCACGCGCCGGTCGACCTATTCCATCCTCTGTGGATCACAACTCCGCTGGGCTATATCGACTACCCGCTCAAGTACTTCGACTTCTTCATCGTGCTCAGCGTGGTCTGCTTCGCCGCCTACGGCCTCGCCTGGCTTCGCCGGGCCCTGCGTGGGCGCGGCGGCTTGGCCGCCACAATCGTGCTCGGTGCGCTGAGCATCGCCTGGCCTCTGGCGCACAGCCTTCGCCAGAATGCGTCGCTCTACAGGACTCCGCTCCCCCCCCCTCCCCCAGCCGAGGAGTTCTGCCACACGCTCGGCATCCGCATGCCCGGCGGCCGGCACCTCTACCCCGAGTGCAGTGCGTACTTCTACCTGCGCCGCAACATGGCCGCGCTCGATTGGGAGGCGGAGATCACTCTGCCCGTTCGGCCGCAGCCCAAATACTTCGTGACGCCGGAGAACAAGCTGAGGCCCAACTCGCTCTATAGGGGCGAGGCCTACGGGCTTAAGCCATCGACCACCGTTCAGATCTTAGAAATGACTCCGCATCGCGTGGTGCTCGACGTGACGACGCAGGAAGCGGACACGGTCTGCGTCAACCAGAACTACGACCGGAGATGGCGCTGCGATGCAGCTTCCGTGCTATCGGAGCGCGGGCTTATCGCGGTCAGGCTGACGGGGGCTGGTCGCCACCGCTTGCGTTTCCACTACGATCCTTGGGACTCGAAGACCGGCCTACTCATTGCCTGGGTGTCGCTCGTGGCGATCCTCGCGTGGCCCAAACGCTGGCGCCGCGCGCGGTGGCTGCGCGCGGAAATCGCTTTCCATGCGCGAGCGGTCGCCAGACCTGCCGGCGCGCTCGCACTCATCGCGCTACTGGCGGCCGTTGGTGCGCTCTGGCTCACGCGCGTGCGGCCCGCCATGAGGCGCGACGACTGGCTCAGCCAAGCGGCACTCGCGGACAGCCAGGGCGACGCTGCCGCGGCGCTGCGCTTGTGCAAGCTCGCGGCCGGCGTCTCGCCTCGCGGCGGCCGGGTGGGGTTGCACCTGAGCAAAGCCTACCTCAAGGCTGGGCAATACAGCCAGGCCGTCCGCAGCTTCCAGGCTTATCTCAAACTCCACCCAGACGACTCGGACGGGTGGTTCTACCTCGCACAGGCTTTTTGGTGCGAAGGACTGGCCGCGCGCGCGGTTGAGGCCGGCAAGAAGACGATCGAGCTGAGTCCGTTCGATCCAGCCGCCCATGTCAATCTGGCGCTCTACCTCGCCGGCACAAACGA
>JAJRTI010000084.1 GCA_024278415.1 Planctomycetota bacterium
CGGTGCGCGCCCACCGGGCGGGCTCGCTGGCCTGCTTTCAAGGTCTCCGAACGCTTGCACGCTTGTGGTGCGGCGCATCGGAGGCTCCTAAGAAAAAGTGTGAACGCCGCTTGACATTCGCACGGTTATGGGTGTCCCCAGGCCATTATGGCCCTGTGGCCTCAGCGCTGAACTGAATAACCTTCAGCGCCTCAAGGAGGAACATGAGCAGGTTGTATCCGCCGTGGACCGCGACCGCGGCCACGAAGAATCCCAGGCAGTCGTCGATGTCGAATCGTTTGCCGGTGTCGAGTATCTTGCGCCAGGCGCGCACGAGGCCGAAGCCGACGATGGCCGAGCACGTGACGTGAAGCGCGGTGCACACCGTGTAGCGAAACACCTTGAAGCCAACGCTGGCGCCACGGTGGTACACGTGGATGTACACGAGGTTCTCGATCGTGGCAAAGACCGCCGCGGCTACGATGCACATGCCAACGACGTGCGCGGCGGAGCGAATCCACCGAGCGCGCCGATCGATGAGGTAGATCACCCCCAGGGGCTTGACGATCTCCTCGATGACCGGGGCGACCACGATGACCATGAGCGGCGCGCCGGCCGTCATCTCCTGCCAGGCCGCGGCCAGTATGCCGAGCGCGCCGCCAAGGCTCGCCACGATCCATGGCAGGAGTAGGGGGCGGCGATCGTCCAGCGCCGGCTCCGTCATTTCGTCACCACCGCGGTCCCGTATACCAGCACTTCCACGCCTCCCGTCTTCTGGCGGTTCCCGCGGGAGATGCGGGTGATGCTGGCCGTCTCGTAGCGCACGTTGAGCACAAGGGTCGCGCCGCGGCGCTTGGCGTCGTCAATCATGCGCAGCACGGCCTCGCGCCGGCCGCGTTCCAGCAGCGACTCAAAGGTGAAGAGCCGGCCGCCGATGAGGTTCTTGAGCCGGGCCATGAACATCTTGAAGTAGTCCGTGGCCACCACCATGCAGCCCTCGCAGAGGAACGCGTCCTTCGCAGCGATGCCTTCGGGCAAGCGCTTGAGGTTGGTGATGACGATGCCCTCGTTCGCGGCTTCGCGCTCGACGATGGACCGGAAGTGCCGCGTCTCGATCCACTTGCCGATGCCCCACGTGCCAGCAAGCACGAGGATCGGGATGCCGATCTGCACGAGGATGCCGATCAGCGCGGCAATGTCGTGGTTATTCATTCGACTGCCCCTCCCCGTCCACAATGACCGCGGTGCCGTACGCGAACAACTCGGCCGCGCCTTGCATGACCGACGACGTGGAGAGGCGCACGTTCACGACGGCGTTGGCGCCCAGCTCCTGCGCCTGCGCGATCATGCGGTCCATGGCTTCGTTGCGGGCCTCGGAGAGCAGCTCCGTGTAGCCCTTGAGTTCGCCGCCCACGATGTTCTTGAGGCTGGCCATGATGTCCTTGCCCACGTGTTTGGCCCGAATGGTGTTGCCCGTCACAAGGCCCAGGTAGCGCGTGATCTCGTGGCCCGGGACCGTTTCCATGTTGCTCAACAGCATGCCGACCTCCTCTGTTGTGTGTGCCCACGCCGCAGCGCCGGCATCGGGCCGCCGCGTGGAAGGGGGGGGTAGAGCCGATACACAATGGCCGACGGACTGCCCTCTGGGGCGCGCCCATTGTGGCATAGCACAGGGCCGCGCGCAATTGTTTTCCATGCCCCGCGCAAGGTGGTAGACTCAGCGGGTATCATGGCCTCGCCGCCGCCCCCGATCGGAGATACCCACGATGACGCGCTTCCTCCTGCTCCTGTCCCTGACGGCCGGTGCGCCGGCCCCGGCCGCGTCGGCGAACCTCGTGCCCAACGGCTCGTTCGATGAGGGCGCCAAAGGCTGGCGGCTCTCGGATGGCCGGCCGCAATTCGTGAAGATGGGCGCCGGCCGCGTGGTGACGGATCACGTGAAGCACGGCAAACGGGCCTACCTCTACGAGAAGACCGTCGCGGAGAAATGGTACCCCCAACTGTGGACCGGCGTGCTTCCTGCCAAGCCAGGGGGCTACTACGAGGCGAGCGCGATGGTCGACGCACGGCAGGACTTCGTGTTCAGGCACACGTTCGTCTTCCAAGGCCGCGTCGTGAAGCTCAACACCCCGATGGACGCCACCCAAGGCTGGAAGCGCGTCAAGCTGCGATTCCGCGTCCTGGCGCGGAGCAAGGGCGTGATGCTCGGGTTCCAGATGAACGGCGTGGCCGGCAAGATGTGGATCGACGACGTGCGCCTGGTCGAGACCGAGCCCTTCGAGGAAGAGACAGTGGGGGTTGTGCCGCTGGGCCCGCCGGCCGACCGCATCCACGGGCTGGAAGAACTGGCCAAGCGCACGCGCATCAAGCCGTTCACGATGCTCAAGCGCGGCGACGGCTCATACGGGAGCGAACGCATCGTGTTCAAGGACACCGCGACCGGCGCGACGCTCTGGAAGATGAGCCACAACCCGGGGTACAACCGGCACGTGTACTCGAACATGCCGGTCTGGAACGCGAACGGCTCGAAGCTCATGCTGCGCAGCGACCGCGATACGCGCTACGGGTACTGGCTGGTCGAGGCCGACGGCCGGCGGTGGCCGTTCACGGGCAAAGCGTTTTGGCAGTGGAGCCGCACGAACCCCAACGTGTTCTACTGGGGCCGGCGGGCGGACGGCGAGATCGATGAGGCCAACATCGCGACCGGCAAAGATCGCCTGCTGTGGAAGCTGCCCATCAAGCGCTTCGCGTTCATGCCGCCCAGCCTCGACGGCAAGAAGCTACTCGTCATCGAGAACTCGCAGAGCCGCACCGCGGAGCGCTCGTACGTGTGGCTGCTGAACGCCGACGGATCGGGCGAGCCGCAGAAGTTCGATCTCGGCACGGTCGCGCATCAGACCTGGTTCCTCAAGCGCGACGACTACTCGTTCATGTTCAACGACGAGAAGCGCAACACGAAGAACAAGTATCAGGACAACCAGTGGATCTGCGAGCCGGCCAAGGGCGGCGCGATCCACGTGTTCGACAAGCGGCACTTGACCCACGCGGGAGTGAGCCCCAGCGGCAAGCGCGTCGCACACCACCGCGGCGGCATCTGCCTGTCCGACGTCGAGACCGGGAAGCTCACGCACTGCATGGCCGGCCGGGGCGGGCACATCTCGTGGGAGTGCGACGACCGCTGGCTCGTGGCGACTATGGGCAATAACATCTACGAGATCTGGGTCGACGAGCGCCGGGCCCGCCGCGTGTGCGTGCCCAACACGCAGCTTGGGTACTCGACTTACGCCACCGAGGCCCACCTCGAAAGTTCGCCCGACGGCACCAAGGTCGGGTACGCGTCGAGCATGATGGGCGACTGCGACTTTTACGTCGCGGTCCAGCGCCTGCCCGACCCGCCGCGGAACGTGAAGCTCGACGGCAAGATGCTCACGTGGGATCCGCCCGAGCGTTCGCTCGAGACCGCGGGCTACTTCATCTACCGCGACGGTATCCCACTCACACGCGAGCCGATCCAAGCGCGCCGGTTCGTGGTGCCCGACCCGGCAGGGCACTACACCGTGACCGCGGTCGAGCATTCGGGCCTGGAGTCCCCGCGCAAAGACACCGCATCCCCGGCCGCGCCGACGCACGCGGCCGGCGAAGCCCAGTCGCCGTACGCGGCCGCGCTGGCGTGGCGCGCGCCGAGCGATGCCGACCTGGCTTACTTCAACGTGTACGCATCCTCAGCCGGCGCGCCCGCGCCTGTGCAAGCGCGGCGTGTCGGTTCGCCGACGGAGCCGCACTTCATCGACTGGGGCCTCCAAACCGGCACGACGTATCAGTACGTCGTCACCGCGGTAGACCGAGCCGGGAACGAGAGCCGGCCGACGCCGGTCGTGCGCGTGCGCACCCCGGCCATCCAGGCGTTCAGACAGAAGGTCGCATCGGGCCAGGTGCTTGGAAAGGATCCAGTGGCCGTGAAGTTCTCCGTGCCCCGCGACGGCGATTACCTGCTCTGGGCGGAACTGAAACCTGAGAAGATCGCCCGCCGCCCGGCGATTCGGTTCGAGCTTGCCGGCGTCAAAGGCAACTGGCGGCCCCTGTGGGACTTCGTTTGTGTGGGCCACGGCGACCCGCGGCCGGTGGCGTTCTTCGACACGGTCAAGCGGACCACCAAGGCCAACCGGGCCGAGCCGCGTTTCGCGCTTGGAGCCGGCGAGCACGAACTAAAGCTCGCGCTCTCCAAGGGCGCGGCCGAAGTCGTGTCGCTCACGGTGACGAACGACCTGGGCTATGTACCAAAGGGCATCACGAGCTTCCTCGCCAAGCGCGCGAGATAAGGCAACCGGGAGCGGAACGCCTTTGCGTTCCGTTTCTGTCTGGCGATGGCGTTGGGTGATTCGGCGGAAGGCGAAGGCCTTCCGCTCCGGGCTGCTGTACCGCACGTCATCTCTTGCCCACCCGCAACACCGTCCCCTCCGCCGGCTCCAGGCGCACCCAGAACTGCGTGGCCCCATCGCTTGCGGAGTAGGGGACCGGCATCGGCTTGCCACAGCCCATGTCGAAGACGCCGGACGTTGGCCGCGCAAAGGCCACCCGCGCCTCGCGCGTCTGCTGCCAGTCCATGTTGACGATGTAGATGTAGTAGCAGTCTGGGGCCTCGCGCACGACCATCTGGAAGTGCTCGCGATCGCTCACGTCGTACGTGCGGCGAACGCGCGGCTCGATGACGCTCTGGAGGAGCGCGCGATCGGGTCTTGTCAGATCGGTGAAGACCACGACTGTGCCGAGCCCCATGCGCGTGCGCAGGACGCGGCCGGATTTGCCGTACTTCGGCGCGTCGCGGAGGTAGCGCTTGGCGTTGCCCGAGATCCACCACCCGCGGCCGCTGCGATGCCACTCGACGCCCGGGAATGCCGCGGCCAGCAGTCGGTTGTCCGGCTTGCCATATTGGTCGTACAAGCCGCACGGCCCGAGCAGCACGAGCATGCCCCCGCGGCGCACGTACGCCATGAGCAGGTCGGCGAGCTGTGGCGGACTGCAGATGCCCGCCGGGACGATGACGACTTGATGCCCGTCGAGCTTCTGTCGTCCTTCGAGCACCGGCTCCTCGTAGAGCACCCCGTAGTTGATGTACGCATCCTCCAGCGCGGCCGCGGCTGCTCCCATCGCCCGGCGCACGCCGAGCCAGTAGAGGCTGTCGGGGATCGCGTTGAGGAACGAACTGGTGACCTCCAGCAGCGCCACGTCGGGTTGGACGGTCGGATACTCGGCCGCTGGCCTCCCCAGCGCGCGGCAGCGCTCGATGGACAGGGGGATGAAGCTCGACGAGTAGCGCAGCACGGAGTTGCCAAGCCGGGGATTGGTCCAGTGCGCGCCTTCGGCCCAGCCTCCCATCGTGCCGTACCAGATCGAGTGATACGTCAGGCCCCACGCCATGTCGCAGAACTGGAGGCCCAGGCCGTTGGCCAGATACGCGCGCTCGTCGCTCATGTCGGGGCACGTGGTCGAGCCGGCCCATTCCATGCGGCCGAGCGCCTTGCCCGGGTACGCCTTGCGCAGGCTGTCGAGGCAGCGGCTCATGGGGAACCACGAGGGCCGGTGGAACGTGTGGTAGCAGTTCACGTCGTACGTTTTGAAGAGCTTGACCATGTCGAATCCCACGACCCGGTCGATGCCGCCGAAGGTGATGTTGTAGTAGTTCACCAGCGGCACATTGCCCAGGGACTCGCGGAACCCGCGGGCGATCGTGCGCACCCAGTTCATGTAGCCGTCCTGCCGGAACCGCTGGAATTCATACGCTACGCCGCTGGGCTTCTTCGCGCGTTCCGGTGGCGGAGTGATCTCGTCGAACGTTCGGTGCTTCGTCCCCCATGCCGCGTTGAGCCGGGCGATGTCGCCGCCGTACGTGTGTTTGAGGTAGTTCACGAACACCGGCCGCGTGCTCTTGTTGTGGCCTGTCTCGTTGCCGTAGATCGCGTGGATTTGCTCGGCTCCCACGATGATGCTGATGGTGCGCTTGGGATACTCCTTGGCGAGGAACGCGCCGTACTCGCGGCCCGTGTCCTCCATGAGCTTCAGCACTTGCGGATGCCAGTAGTTGAGGAACGACGTGGGGCCTTGGTAGCCGAGCTTCGTCCACACCTTCCCCTCGGGCAGGCCGAGCGGCTTGCCGTCGCGGCCGCGGAAGAGGACCTCCGGGTCTTGCTTCGCAGCCTGCTCGATCCACCACTTTGGCACGGTCATCCAGATGTCGTGCGCGCCGTAGCTCGTGTGGATCTCGTACGTCGCGTAGGGCCGGGTGTCGACGTACTTGCCCCAGTACGTGCGGAAGTGGTCGAGGTCGTTCAGCTCGCCGGGCTTGCAGCCGCGCGTGGTTCGGTAGGCGCGCTCGCAGCAGGGCAGGTCGAGCGCGCGCTCCAAGCCCGCGTGCGCCTGCCACCAGACCACGTGGGTCTCCTGCGTGTGCACGTGAGCGGGCACGCCGTCGCGCTCGTAGCGGCCGTTGCGCCACACCAGATTCCGCAGGTCGCCGCCGGCCGCGCACCGCTCGAGCGGGGGCACGTTCGCCGCGTGAGCGTACACGACGCCGGCCAGCTTCGCATTCGACGCTTCGAGCGCGGCGATCCGTTGTGTCAGCTTGCGTTCGGCCGGACCGTACAGCGCCTTGAGCTTCTGCGCGTTGAGTTGGTCGGTGTACGCGATTGCGAAGGCCTGATACGCGGCTTCGAGCGTGGCGTTGCTTTTGGCGCGTGCGCGCCGCGCGCGGTCGAGCGCGGTGCGTAACGCGTCGTCGCCCTTGGCTGCCAGATCGAGGTAATACGCCGCGCGCTGATGCGCGCGTAGCATCTCCTCCGCCCGTGCCTGCCGCACCATGAGCCGGCTCCAGTTCTCACCAGCCTCCTTGAACGGCTTGTACGCGGCGGTCCTCTGCTCGCGCTTGGGCCCCTTGCGGAAATTGCAGTGTCGGGACGAGTAGATCGTCATGCGGAACGGATCGCGCCGCGGCTCGAACTTCAGCCCGAGAAGGTCGGCCGCAGGGGATCGCCGGTCCTTGCCGTTGATCGTGTGCGGCCCAGCCGGCCCGAACACAACAAGGTTGTCCACGAGCAGATGCGAGCGCGTGCCGGTCGTGAGCGCGACCATTGCGACTTGGCCGCGTTGCCGGAAGGGCAGGTTCGCAGCCAGCACGAGCCGGTTGCACAACTCGTCTGGGCTCTTGCTGCGCGGCGAGTTGGTCATGCGGGTGTAGTAGCCCAGTAGAGCGGCGTCATACTCGCCGGCTTTGGCGTCGAAGTCGATGCGCAGCGTCAGCCACCGGCCGGCTTGCTGGCGGATGAGCGTCTTTGTCGAGCGATGCGGGAACCCGACGCGGCAATCGAGCGCGCGCCTGCCATCGGGTCCAAGATTGAAGTAACGACCGTCGTCGTCCCAGCCGAAGGCGGCGAGCGCCGCGCCGTCCGTACTCAGCAACTGCACCCGTCCGCCGTTGAGCGCTTCCGACGCGGCCATGACGTCGAGTTCGACGAAGCCGCTGCTCACCGGCTCAAACTCGGCGCGCATGCCGGCCACGTGAGCGCTCCCCCAGCCCCCGCTTCGCAACTCGACGCAGCGATCTTGGACGGTCGTGGGCCCGCGGCGGCTTCGGCCGTAGATTGTGTTCGGGAAGTCAACCACCTTCACGGAGCAGCGGTTGCCTTCGATGGCTTCGAGTCCCGCGGGCTTGCCATTGAGTGCATCGTTGGCAAAGGAGAAGAACCGCTTCACCTTCGGCTGGGGCTCCTGTGGCTCCTGCACCGCGTCGGCCGGCAGCTCGAACGCCTTGACGTTGTCGAACTTGGCCTTCGTCCACACGTAGAAGCCCCAGTATCGGCCCGTCCTCGTGGCCTCTTTGAAGTCGCACGCACTCAGCGACTTCTCGCCATCGATCCACATGGTGAGGAAGCGGCCCCGCTTTTCGACCACAACGTGGTGCCATTGGCCGGCAATGGGCAAGTGCTTGGTGTCGGCCGCGACCTGGCGCTTGCCGATCATGAGCTTGTTGACCGTGTTGGCCATGGAGCCGAAGCCGAAGAAGTAACCGTCGAGCCGCGAGTCGACCTTTGTCTTGCCCAGCAGCAGCGTCATGTCGCAGGGCTCCTTGGACATGCAGTCGTATTCGACGCGCACGTTTCGCGGCAGCGGCGTGCGGCAGACCATGATGCCCGGCCCCATGCAGTACAGCGCGCGGTCGATGATCGTCCATGACCCCGACTGCCGCGACCACTGCGGCCCCGGCGCATCGGCCTCGAAGTCATCGGAGAAGACTTGGCGCGGTGCGGCTGACTTGGGTGCGGCGGGGGCTAGTGACGCCAGCACAAGGGCGACGAAGGCCGTTGGGAATGCGACGTTCCCTCCGCGTCTTCTTCGCTTGACGTGGTGGTTGGCTGGGGACATGAACCATCTCCGAATGAGTCAAGCCTTGCGAAGCTCTGGAGCGGAAGGCCTTCGCCTTCCGTTGTCGTTGCTGAAGAATGGATGACCGGCTTGACACTGTGTGATTGGGTCTGGATGATCCTAGGCGCGGCCAAGGCCAGTGTCAACGACTGCCCGGGAGCGGAACGCCTTTGCGTTCCGTTTCTGCCTGGCGATGGTGTTGGGCGATCCGACGGAAGGCGAAGGCCTTCCGCTCCGGGGTTGGCGCGTTTCTGGAGCGGAACGCCTTCGCGTTCCGTTTCGGCTTGGCGATGGTGTTGAACGTGCGGCGGAAGGCGAAGGCCTTCCGCTCCGCGGAGTTCGCATTGGGACGATCAGACATCTACGCGCTTCTGCTCCTGTCGGCCCATGTCGCCGCGGGCGGGGATGATACCGACTGGACGCGCTGGGTCGTGGTGAACGTGTGTCCGACGCGAGTGTACTGCGACGCGTGGAAGTCGGACGCGAAGCGGTTGAAGCTGATCCAAGACTTCGATCCCGACGTGTGTGACTGGTGGAGCGGCGTGGCGCTGAACCGAGGCGGCTTCCTCGCCATGCGCGGGGTGGCGACGAGTTCGCCGAGCGAGTACGAGTATCAGGAGGCCATTGGGCCCATGTGGGGCTTTGCGCGGAAGCTGTTCAGCGACAATGGCATGGCGTTGCGCGAGAACGGGTCGTGGGCGCGGTTCCCTAAGACCAAGTATGGCGGCGCGCACATGATGTGTCTCAACGCGCCGAAGTGGCGCACAGTGGTCGAGCAAGGCATGGTGCGGGCCGCGAGCTTGGGCGATGCGGTCACGCAGGACAACATCGGTTGCCCGGTGAACAAGTACCACCCCGGCTTCTGCAACTGGTGCAGCCGGAGGTTCTTGGGGCACCTACGCGGCCGCTTCCGCGCGAAGCAACTGAGGGCGATGGGCATCGATGATCTATCGAACTTCGATTTGCGCCGCTATCTGTCTCGCCGGCGCGCCGCGCTGGGGCTGCCGTTCTACAAGCCGCCGCGGGAGGGCGCCGACCCGGAAGCTCTGATTAGAGACCCGATCATCCACGAGTACATCCGCTTCCAGTACCGAGCGATGCTCGGCGTGTGGCGCGAACTCGCGGCCGCGGCCAAGCGCGAGGCGCGGGGGCTAGGCAGAGCCACGCCGGCGCTCTACGGCAACCAGGCCGGCTGCGCGGGGAAGACGCCGCTCGCGACGATGCTCGCGCCGTACGTGGACGTGGTGTGGATCGAGAGCAGCCGCTGCTGGCAGCCGTGCTTCGAGCGCGTCCAG